>DATNIH010000266.1:0-4515 GCA_035604515.1 Caulobacteraceae bacterium
GCGCTCGGCTATCCCTACCCGTGGAGCGTCACGCCCTGGTTCGACGGGACGCCATCGGACCTCGCGCCGCCGGGCCCGGACCAGGGCGAGGCGCTGGCGCGGTTCTTCTCGGCGCTGCACCAGCCGGCCCCGGACAACGCCCCCAACAACCCCTACCGCGGCGTGCCGCTCACAGGGCGAGTTGAGGCGTTCGAGGGTCGGATCGCGGCGGCTGAGCGCATCCATGGCGCGCAGTCGCCGGCCCTGCGGCAGGCGTGGGAGGCGGCGCTGGCGGCGCCGATCGACCTGCCTCGAAGCTGGTTCCACGGCGACCTGCACGGCCGCAACGTGCTGGTGAGGGATGGCCGGTTCGCTGCGGTGATCGACTGGGGCGACATCGCCGGCGGCGATCCCGCCTGCGACCTCGCCGCCGTGTGGATGGTGCTGCCCCAGCGAGAGGCGCGCCGGGCGGCGGTGGCGGCCTACCCGGCCTCCGATGCGACCTGGACCCGGGCGCGGGGCTGGGCGGCGCTGATGGCGGTGATGCTGCTGTCGATCACCGACAACCCGCGCATGCCGGCGATGGGACGTCGGATCGTCGAGCGGCTCGAGGTGGGGCCGTAGCTTCGGGCTTCGAGATTCTTCCATGATTTCAAAAAAATATGTCATCCCGGAGAGCCGCGCAGCGGCCTCGTCCGGGACCTACTCTACCGCCGGCGCTGAGTAGATCCCGGATCTCCGCCGCTTCGCGGCTGCGTCCGGGATGACATGGTCTTGAGCGAGCTGTTCAGCGGATGTCTCAACGAGCCAATGGCTTGAGCGGCGGCTCGAGGCCGTCGGGCAGGGCCACCTCGGCGACATTCAGAGTCATGGAAACGATGTCGTAGTAGCCGCTGACAGCGATGAGATCGATCACGCCGGCTTCGCCCAGCAGCGCCTGGGCGCGGGCCAGGGTTGCATCGCCGACGCGGTGGGTGGCGCGCAGCTCGGTGCAGAAGTCGTAGACCACTGCCTCGTCCGGCTGCATCGACGCCGGGCGGCGGCCGGCGGCGATGTCGGCGGCCACGGCGGGAGCGAGGCCGGCCTCCAACGCGAGGCGATGGTGGGCGTACCATTCGAACTGCGCGTCCCACGCGCGGGCGGTGATCAGGATGGCAAGCTCGTTCAGCCGCGGCGGCGCCGACGACGAGAAGCGCAGGTACTCGCCGACCTTCTGCAGCCGCTGGGCGATCTCCGGGCTGCGCAGCCAGGCCTGGAACGGGCCGCGCAGGCCGCCGCGTGGTCCCGACGCGATCGCCTCGGCCACGTCGCGCTGCGCCGGGGTCATGTCCTCGGGGGCGAGGGGCGGAAACCGGTCTGGACGTTTGGGCGCGGGACGATCGGGCATGGCGGCGCTCCTCGGGCTTGCGCCGGTTCGATCAGACGGGCGTGCAGGCGTCCAGATGCAAAAAGCCCCTCGGACGGCAAGTCCGAGGGGCATTGCAGCGCGAGGCGGGTGGGGGGAGGGCCCCGCCTCGCAGCCTACGTCGCCGCCCGCCTAGCAGGCGTAGTGGAAGCGACGGATCACATAGCCGCCGTAGTACGGGTCCCAGACGCGGCGGGTGCCGACGCAGTCGCCGCCGTAGTAGCCATCGTCGTAATAGCCGGGACCGTAGTAGTAGCCGGGGTAGCCATAGCCGTAGGGGCCGGCGAGCGCTGCGCCGAGCGCGAACCCGGCCAGGCCGGCGCCGACGCCGTAACCCCAACGGCCACCGCCGCCATGCCAGCCGCCGCCGCGGAAACCACCACCGTGGAACCCGCCGCCGCCGTGGAAACCGCCACCGCCGTGGAAGCCACCGCGCGACTGCGCGTCAGCGGTCGTGGCCGTCGCGCCAATTGAAGCCAGGCACGTGATGGCTGCAGCCCCTGCTGTGAGTATCTTGCGCATGTTGGGATGCTCCTTACGCATTCCTGTCCAAGGTCTAACGTCCGCGGAGCCGTTCGGCTCCAGCGTCCGATTGTTGAACAGAGGATCGCGCAGCGCGGCTGAACCGGCGCTGAACGGATGGTTAAGCGTCGTTCAGGCGTTGACGTCGATCACCACGCGGCCGCGCACCTTGCCCTCGATGATGTCGGCGCCCAGCGCCGGGGCGTCGGCGAGCTTGGCGTCGAGGCGCATCGCGGCGAGCTTCGCCAGTTCGAGGTCGCTGGCGAGGCGCTTCCAGGCTTCCTCGCGCTTCGGCTTCGGGGCCATCACGGAGTCGATGCCGCAGAGGGTGACCCCGCGCAGGATGAACGGGGCGACGCTGCCGGGCAGGTCCATGCCCTGGGCCAGGCCGCACGCGGCCACCGCGCCGCCGTAGCGGGTCTGGCTGATCACATTGGCCAGCGTGTGGCTGCCGACCGCATCGACCGCTCCCGCCCACCGCTCGCGTCCCAGCGGCCGCGCCGGGCCGGCGAGCTCGGCCCGGTCGATGATGTCGGCGACGCCCAGGCCGCTCAGGTAGTCGCCCTCGGTGGCCTTGCGCCCGCTGGAGGCGACGACGCGGTAGCCGAGCCCCGCCAGCAGCGCGATCGCCACGCTGCCGACGCCGCCCGCCGCGCCGGTGACCAGGATGTCGCCCTTGTCGGGGGTCACGCCCTCGCGCTCCAGCGCCATCACGCAGAGCATGGCGGTGTAGCCGGCGGTGCCGATGGCCATGGCTTCGGCGGTGGTGAGCGCGCCCGGCAGCTTCACCAGCCAGTCGCCCTTGACGCGGGCCTTGCCCGCATAGCCGCCATGGTGGGTCTCGCCGACGCCCCAGCCGTTGAGCACCACCCGGTCGCCGGGTTTGAAGCTTGGGTTCTCGGATGTCTCGACCACCCCGGCGAAGTCGATCCCTGGCGTCAGCGGCCATACCCGCACCACCGGCGCCTTGCCGGTCAACGCCAGGCCATCCTTGTAGTTAACGGTCGAGTACTCGACCCGCACGGTGACGTCGCCGTCCATCAGGTCGGCCTCGGTCAGCTCGACAAAACGCGTCTCCTGGCCGGCGTCGGTCTTGAAGAGGCGGATAGCGTGGAAGGTGTCGGGCATGAGGTCTCGCAAAACTACGCATTGGCTATAGCGAGGCAATCCTCGCCGCGTCGAGCGCATTTCCCCTCCCCCCTGCGGGGAGGGGTTAGGGGTGGGGGTGCGCGCTCGGTGGCGGCCGCTTAGTCGATTGACGCCAGACGGCCGTCACCGAGCTGCGCACCCCCATCCCCAACCCTTCCCCGCAAGGGGGAAGGGAGCTTGGTGAGCTACTGCCCCGACCGCTCCTTGCGCCGGCCCTTCACCGCCAGATCGACGGTGGCGAGGCGGCGCTCGCCCTCCAGGCGCATCTGCAGGCCGGGCATGTGCATCATCGCCTGGTAGTCGCCCAGGCTGTCCTCGACGGCGTTGGTGAAGCCCTGGGCGTCCTGGGCCTTGTTCATCTGGATCTTGGCCATGCGCAGCGCCTCAGGGCTGTTCTCGGCGACGCGGCGGGCCCAGGCGAAGGTCTCGCGCTCGAGATCGGCCGGCGCCAGCACGCGGTTGACCAGGCCGTAGCGCGCGGCTTCCTCGGCAGGAATGAACCGGCTCTCGAACACCAGCTCCTTGGCGCGGCGGATGCCGATGTCCCAGGGGATGGTGTTGTACTCGACGAAGCCGCCCAGGAACTCGGCGGTCTCGGAGGCGAACACCACGTCCATCGCCGCCGCCAGCATCCAGCCGGCGTAGATGCAGTAGCCCTCGACCATGGCGATGGTCGGCTTGGGGAAGTTGCGCCACTTCAAGAGCAGATCGAGATTGTACTTCTTGAACTGGTCGTAGGTCTGGATGCCTGGTTTGGCGCCCAGCGCTCGGCGGTATTCGATCCCCTCCGGCGTGCCCAGATCGTGGCCGGTGGAGAAGACGCCGCCCGCGCCGCGCACCAGCACCACCCGCACATCCTCGTCGGCGCGCGCCAAGTCGAAGGCCGCGTCGATCTCGTCGAGCATGCGGTAGCCCTGGGCATTGCGATATTGCGGCCGGTTCAGCGTGATGACGCCGATCGGCCCGTCCACCGCGTAGATGATGTCCTCGAACGCCACGGCCCGGCTTAGCCTAGTGTCCCGATTCCGAAGTTCGCAAGCGCATTATGGCAGGCTCCGTCGAACTTCGGAATCGAATAGGACACTAGCAAGTATAAGTAACTAGTGCGCTCTTTCGGATTTGAAGTTTGCTCGGGGCCCGATCCAACGAACAGGCGAACTTCAAATCCAGCACACTAGTGCAGCACCACCTTGACGTTGTCGCCCTCGATCTCGACCCGGCGCATCACTGCCATGCGGATCCCGCCGGCGGTCGGGGCGGCCACGGTGATCACGTACCAGGCGCCGCTGGGGATGCCGGAGAAGGCGAAGTGGCCGCCGGCGTCGCAGGTGGCGTGGCGGGCGTAGCGGGCGTACTCGGCGCCGTGCTCGGGCGGGGTGCGGCTCTTGACGTCGTCCACCGGCATCGCCGCCTGGGAGGTGGACAGATAGAGGATCCGCATCCGCGCGCGACTCCAGGGC
>DATNIH010000267.1:0-2677 GCA_035604515.1 Caulobacteraceae bacterium
TGTCCGAGTTGGTGCGTGAGGTCGCGGCGGGGTTGGGCAAGCCGGGACGCGAAGCGTTCCGCGCGTGGGCGGAGCGGCGCAACGTGTCCGCCATGCCCTAGATCGCCAACAAATCCGTCCTGTGCCCAGCGCGCTGCGCTACCGCCAACTTGCCCGCGAATGGACAGCTTCCGGACAAACAGGCGCTGCCACGAGCCCGGGCCGGCATCGCATCTGTTTCCGGACGCCGACGCTCGCAACGACCGAGTCGGGAGGAACCCAGTTTCAATCCGCCTCACAGTAGCGGTTTGCAAGGCGTAGAAAGGAGCCAAGACGTTCGCTCAGGGGCGCGATGGAAGGCGATGCAGGAAACCCCCCTCCTTGGCGGAAATGTCACGGCTGGTGTTGTCCGCGTCGGAGACACGGTCAGGCGGCCATCGGGATACTGGACCCCCGCCGTTCACGCCCTGCTCCGCCACCTCGAAGTCGCCAATTTCATGGGATCTCCGCGCGTGCTCGGGATCGACGAGCGCGGGCGGGAAATGCTCACCTATGTCGAGGGCGACGTCGCATGGCCGTGGGAGGCGTTCGCCCGTCTCGCATCGGATGCGAGCCTGATCGCAGTCGCCGGGCTGATAAACGGTTATCACTCGGCGGTTTCGACATTCATAAGCCCGCCCGGTGCTGTGTGGAGCGACGTTCCCCCGTGCAACGGCGCGGAGATCATCTGCCACAACGACCTCGCGCCTTGGAACCTGATCGCGGGGCCGTCGGGCGAGTTGACCTTCATCGACTGGGACCTCGCCGCGCCGGGGACGCGCGTCTCCGATCTGGCCTACGCCGCCCGCTATTTCGCGCCCTTGGTTCCTAATTGCCCTCTGGACTTGCCGATCGTGCACCGGCTGCGCGTGTTGTGCGATGTCTGGGACGTTCGGCCCGACACCTTGATCGAGGCGACCGTCTGGCGAGCGCAGGCCGATTTCGCTGGGCTCAAGGCGCGCGCCGAGGCCGGCATTCAGCCCTGGCGCAAGATGTGGGACGACGGTCATGGCGCGGCGAACGGGGAGATCACAGCCTTCGTCGAGGAAAATGCCAGCCGCTGGCTGGCAGAGTTGAACGAGGCAAGTGGTCACTCCGCGGGGTGATGACGTCGAAAACAGATAGACTGTTCCCGTCGGGCCGCCGCCCGAACGCGGACGTTAGGGGCGCGTCCACCAAAGGACCGTCGATTCGGACAGTCGAGGCCCGCTCGCCGAGTCAGGCTCCTCGATTAAGCCCGGTTTGACGCGAGGCGCCGCACCTCGCTGACATCGAACGGCGCGCCGCGCACGGCCTGGACCACCGCCTCGATCGCCGCGGCGACGAGCTTCGGGTTCTCCAGCGCCAGCGAATGGCCATTGTTCTCGGCGACGATGCGAACACCGCGCCGCGAAAGTGCCGCGAGCCGATCCTGCGCTTCGGTCCAGCCGTCGCGCCAGGCAGGCTCCGAGCCCGCGTCCACCTTGCCGGCGGTGAGCACGATCAGCGGGCGCTCGCCCAGCGAGCCGGGGTCGCCCGGCGTCGCTTCTTCCGGGGTCGCCCGCGCCGCTGCCTGAATCTCATCGAGCGCCGCTTCGAAGTGGCTGCGCAGGCCCAGGACGTGCCGCATGCCGGCCTTGGTCATTTCGTCGAGCCCGGTCGCTGCGGCGATCAGTGGTTCTGCTTCGGCCAAGACCTCGCCTCGCTCCGCCCGATCCGCCTCGCGGCGTAGCTCCGCCTCGTGTACCGGTGCCATATGGCGCATGGTGGGGAAGTACTTGGCCTCGTCCACCGCATCCAGGATCACCGCGCCCGCGACCTTGGCTGGGAACCGTCGACAATAGGCGCGAACCAGGAGCCCGCCGAACGAGCCGCCCGACAAGACGAACGGTGGAGATTCTCCAGCCGCGACCAACAGGACGTCGAGGTCGTCGGCCATGCCGTTGAAAGTGCGAGCCGCCGGCAGCGGATCACTCCATCCCAGACCCGCCCGGTCATAAGACAGCGCGTGAGTGAACCCTCTACCCGGCTTAACAGAGGCCAGTCCTGCGTCGAGGACCCGCCCCCGCCGCCGGACTCCAGGATCACGGTCGGAACGCCCACACCCCGCCGAAGTAGGTGCAGCCGACGTCCGCCCATCGCGATCATTTCGCCAGGAGCATCCATGGCGCTTCGTATTCCTGCATCGGGCGTCCAGCCGCCCCTAGGTCGACATCATCTGCGGCGCCGACGCCCATTGCGAGTCTGGTTCGTCCGTCTACCCACGGGGAAGCGGACCCAGCAGTTCGAGGAGCGAGATCGCTCACTAGCTACAGACTACGCTTACCCGCGCTTGGCCGCCGACCGCTCAACGAGGGGGTCGCCGACCTCGTTTGGTACGAGCATTTCGCCTTTTTCGCTCGCGACGCCGTGCGCCGGCCGGGTGAGGCAGGAGCTGAAGGACGCCTGGCTGCGCTCCACTGGGATAGAGTCGTGAAAAGCGCGTCCGGCCTTGTTGGGGGTCACGCCGAGCTTGGCATAGTCAGCGTCGTTCAAGCGCCAGATGAGCGGCGCCAAGCCGAGCTTGCGACAGGCCGCCGTGGTGTACTCAAGTCGTTCGCTGATCGTGGCCATGGCTCCGCCCTCATTCGTCAGAATAGCGCCTGTGCGGTTGGCGAGCGAGCGGCGATGGGCTGATCTT
>DATNIH010000268.1:0-14762 GCA_035604515.1 Caulobacteraceae bacterium
CCGGCGTGGACGCCGCGATAGGTCTGGGCGATGCCGATCGCGGCGGCCGCCTTCACCGCGTCCTCGAAGAACATTTCGTAGAAGTCGCCCATGCGGAAGAAGATCAGCGCATCGGGCTGGCGCGCCTTGGCGTCGAAGAACTGCGCCATCACCGGCGAGGCGCCGGCGGCTTCCGGGAAGGCCGTGTCAGCGGATGGAATCGGCGCGTTCATCGCCCCGACGCTAGCGGCTTGGCCGAGGTGTTTGAACCCGCCTTGACGCCGCCGCCGGACCACCCAACTTTCAAGCTGTGGAAGACTTGCTCGACTATGCCATTTCGCCCGCAGGGCCGGCCGATGCGCTGGAGCTGGGACGGGTGCACGTGAGGTCGTGGCGCGAGACCTATCCGGGAATCCTGCCCCAGGCCGCGCTGAACCGGATGAACGCAGCTGCGCACGCCCGGCGCTTCCATTTCGAGCTGGCCCACGCGCCCAAGGGCCACGTCACGCTGATCGCCGAGGGCGCCGAGGGCGCGGTCGGCTATGCCGCCGGCGCGCTGCTGGGCCGCGAGGGCCGCGGCGCCGACGCGGAGGTGTTCACCCTCTATGTGCTGCGCCAGGCCCAGGGCGCCGGGGTCGGCCGCGCGCTGTTGCGGGCTTCGGCGCGGGTGCTGAAGGCGGAGGGCGCCAAGTCGCTGATGCTGTTCGTGCTGACCCGCAACGAGCACGCCCGCCGCTTCTACGAGCGCCTGGGCGGCGAAGCCTTCGCCGAAGTGGCGTCGAAGGGCTGGGGCGACGGTCTGACCGAGACGGCCTATCGCTGGAACGACATCGGCCAGCTGACCGGCTGATCACCCGACCGGCTTGGAGAAGAACAGCGCGATCTCGCCCTCGGCGGGCGTGCCGTCATAAAGCGTCAGGTCGATCCCGCACAGCCGGAAGCCGAGCGCCTCGTAGGCGGCGACCCCGGGCGCGTTGAGATTGCTGGTCTCGAGCCAAACGTGCCGGGCGTCCAGGGCGCGACCGAGGCTCAACACGCGCTCCACCAGCGTTCGCCCGACGCCTTGGCCCCGAGCGGCGGCATCCACGTAGAGGTGCCAAAGGGTCAGGCGCCGGTTCCATGGCTCCAAACCGGCCGCCGCGAAACCGAGGCAAGTCCCTGTCGCTTCGGCGACGAAGGCGTGGGACCAGCGTCGCTGAGGATCGTCCAGGTCGTCGAGCGGAAACCGCTTGCGCAGCGGCGAGGCCAGACGCCGCGTCTTCAGCGACAGCGAGTGGCCCACTGTCTCGACGTCGTAGACGACTTCCGTCGAAAACCCCGTGTCGATGCCGCGGATCGCGGTCGCGTCCTGTGGGAAACGCGCGTCGCGGATCGTGACCATGGCCCGGCGCCTAGTCAGCCCGCGTGATGCCGTCCCAGAAGCGGCGGGCCTTGCCGAAGAAGCTGGCGGTGCGCGGGTGCTGCTGCTCGCCGCAGAGGCCGGCGAACTCGCGCATCAGCTCCTTCTGCCGACCCGTGAGCTTGGTCGGGGTCTCGATGAACAGCTCCACCACCAGGTCGCCGCGTTCGCGTGAGCGCAGCGAAGGCATGCCGCGGCCCTTCAGGCGCACGGTGCGGCCGGTCTGGGCGCCCTCGGGCACCTTGACCTCGATCTTGCACTCGCCGTCGCAGTTCTCGCCGCCGAGCAGGCAGGGCGCCTCGACCGCGCCGCCCAGCGCCGCGGTCGCCATCGGCACGGGCACCGAGCAGAGCAGGTCGAGCCCGTCGCGCTCGAACAGCTCGTGCGGCTTCACCGACAGGAAGATGTAGAGGTCGCCGCGCGGCCCGCCGCGCTGGCCCGCATCGCCCTCGCCGGCGAGGCGGATGCGCGCGCCGTCGTCGACGCCGGGCGGAATGCGCACTTCGAGCGTGCGCTCGCGCCGCAGCTGGCCGTGGCCATGGCAGCTCTTGCAGGGATCCAGCACCAGACGCCCGGCGCCGCCGCAGCGCGGGCAGGTGCGCTCGATGGTAAAGAAGCCCTGGGAGGCCCGCACCCGGCCGGCGCCGCCGCAGCTGGCGCAGGCGGTCGGGCTGGCGCCCGGCGCGCAGCCGGAGCCCTTGCAGTCGTCGCAGTTGAGCGCGGCCGGAACCTTCACCTCGACCTCGGCGCCCGCGTAGGACTGCTCGAGGGTGATCTCGAGGTCGTAGCGCAGGTCGGCGCCGCGGGTCGGCCCGCTCGGGCGGCGCTGCTGCTGGCGGCCGAACATGTCGCCGAAGACGTCGCCGAACACCTCGTTGAAGATGTCGTGCACGTCGGTGAAGCCGGCGCCGCCGTTCGCCCCGTTCACGCCGGCATGGCCGAAACGGTCGTAGGCCGCGCGCTTCTGCTTGTCGGAAAGGACCGAATAGGCCTCGTTGATTTCCTTGAACCTGGCCGAGGCGTCCTCGCACCCGTCGTTGCGGTCGGGATGGTGCTCCATCGCCAGTTTGCGGAAGGCGGACTTCAGACCGGCGTCGTCCGCGCCGCGGTCCACCCCCAGGATGTCGTAGTAATCTCGCATGGAACCGTCAGCCGCCCCGGCGTTTCATGCTGAAAATCTGTCTTGAAGGGAAGTGGGAGATCGCCCGCCCCACTGCAAGGCTGCTTGCGCGAGGCGGGCGTCTTTGCCCACAAGGGCGGCGGCGACGATCCCCGAATGCCGCATTTTGACTTGCGGGGACGCCGCCGCCATGAGGCAAACCGTCACGCGCCGGGCCGCCAGTCGGTGGGCTGAGGTCCAGCACGCGACGCGCCTCAGGCTTGCTTGTCGTCGGCGACTTCTTCGAACTCGGCGTCGACGACGCCCTCGTCCGCATGGCCTTCGCCGGCGCCTTCCGCGCCCTCGCCGCCGCCGGCGGCGCTGGCCTTGTACATGGCCTCGCCCAGCTTCATCGAGACCTGCATCAGCGCCTGTGTCTTGGCCTGGATCGCGCTGGCGTCCTCGCCTTCAAGCGCGGTCTTCAGCTCAGCCACCGCCGCCTCGATCGCCGACTTGTCGGCGTCGCCGACCTTGTCGCCGTGCTCGGCCAGCGCCTTCTGCGTGGAGTGGATCAGCGCGTCGGCGTGGTTCTTGGCCTCGACCAGTTCCTTGCGCACCTTGTCGTCGGCGGCGTTGGCCTCGGCTTCCTTCACCATGCGGTCGATGTCCGCGTCGGAGAGGCCGCCGTTGGCCTGGATGCGGATCGACTGCTCCTTCGAGGTCGCCTTGTCCTTGGCCCCGACGTTGACGATGCCGTTGGCGTCGATGTCGAAGGTGACCTCGATCTGCGGCATGCCGCGCGGCGCCGGCGGGATGCCGACCAGGTCGAACTGGCCCAGCATCTTGTTGTCGTGCGCCATCGGCCGCTCGCCCTGGAAGACCCGGATCGTCACCGCGTTCTGGTTGTCGTCGGCGGTGGAGAAGGTCTGGCTCTTCTTGGTCGGGATGGTGGTGTTGCGTTCGATCAGCGGGGTGAAAACGCCGCCCAGGGTCTCGATGCCGAGGGTCAGCGGGGTGACGTCCAGCAGCAGCACGTCCTTGACGTCGCCCTGCAGCACGCCGGCCTGGATCGCCGCGCCGAGCGCCACGACTTCGTCGGGGTTGACGCCCTTGTGCGGCTCGCGGCCGAAGAACTCCTTCACCACCTCGACGACCTTGGGCATGCGGGTCATGCCGCCGACCAGCACCACTTCGTCGATGTCGGTCTTCTTCAGCCCGGCGTCCTTCAGCGCCTGGTCGCACGGCCCGATGGTCTTGGAGATCAGGTCGTCCACCAGCGCCTCCAGCTTGGCGCGGGAAATCTTGATGTTGAGGTGCAGCGGCTCACGTGAAGTGTTCATCGTGATGAAGGGCAGGTTCACTTCGTACTGCGCCGTGGTGGACAGCTCCTTCTTGGCCTTCTCGGCCTCTTCCTTCAGGCGCTGCAGGGCGAGCTTGTCCCTGCGCAGGTCGACGCTCTGCTCCTTCTTGAACTCATCGGCCAGGTAGTCGACGAGCCGCAGGTCGAAGTCCTCGCCGCCCAGGAAGGTGTCGCCGTTAGTCGCCTTCACCTCGAAGACGCCGTCGCCGATCTCCAGGATCGAAATGTCGAAGGTGCCGCCGCCGAGGTCGTAGACGGCGATCTTCTTGCCCTCGTTCTTCTCCAGGCCATAGGCCAGCGCCGCCGCGGTGGGTTCGTTGATGATGCGCAGCACTTCGAGGCCGGCGATCTTGCCGGCGTCCTTGGTGGCCTGACGCTGGGCGTCGTTGAAGTAGGCCGGGACGGTGATGACCGCCTTCTCGACCTTCTCGCCCAGGTGCGCCTCGGCGTCCTGCTTCAGCTTCTGCAGGATGAAGGCGCTGATCTCCTGGGGCGAATAATCCTTGCCGTGGGCGCGCACCCAGGCGTCGCCGTTGCCGCCCTTGACGATCTCGTAGGGCACCATGCCCTTGTCCTTCTCCACCATCGGGTCGGTGTATTGGCGCCCGATCAGGCGCTTGATGGCGAACAGGGTGTTGGAGGGGTTGGTCACGGCCTGGCGTTTGGCCGGCTGGCCCACCAGGCGCTCGCCGTCGTCCAGGATGGCGACGACCGAGGGGGTGGTGCGCGCGCCCTCCGCGTTTTCGATCACTTTCGGCGTTTTGCCGTCCATGATGGCGACGCACGAGTTGGTCGTGCCGAGGTCGATGCCGATAATCTTGCTCATGAGAACTCTCGTCTCGCTCCTTCATTGGCGAACGTTCGCGGGGGCCTTCAAGGATGAAGCGCCGGTTGCGTCGTTCCCGGTTCGAATTCGTCTCTCTGTTGGCTGCGGGCGAGAGGCCCGCGCGGGGCCGCCTCTGAGTGGAGGAAAGCGCCGCTTCAGGCCCGATATTGGGAATGCGACGCCCCCCCGCAAGGGCTTTTTCCTCCGCATGCGCTGCGGCCAAACGCCGATCGGCTTGCTGGACTGGCAAATCCAATGAACCTCCCCGGCTTTCGCCTGCTGCCCGGCCGCATGAATGAAGCTGCGCAACAGCAGCTTACAGAGCAGGTGACGGCGCTGGCGGCGCTGGCGCCGCCGTATCGGCCGGTGACTCCCGGCGGCAAGGCGATGAGCGTCGCCATGACCAATCTGGGTCCGCTTGGCTGGATCACCGACGCGGGCGGCTATCGCTACGAACCGGTCCATCCGGTGACCGGCCGTCCCTGGCCTTCGATCCCGGCAGCGCTGACGGCGCTCTGGGCGGAGCTTTGCGATGCGGCCGTCCCGCCCGACTGCTGCCTGGTGAACTTCTACGACGCCGGCGCGAAGATGGGCCTGCACCGCGACTTCGACGAGGCCGATTTCCGGTTTCCGGTGCTCTCGGTCTCCCTGGGCGACACCGCGCTCTTTCGCCTGGGCGGGCTGCGCCGCGCCGATCCGACCGGCCAGATCCGGCTGGCCTCGGGCGACGTGGTGGTGCTGGGCGGCGAGGCGAGGCGCGCCTACCACGGCGTCGATCGCATCATCCCTGGCTCGTCGCGGCTGATCCCGGGCGGGGGCCGCATCAACCTCACGCTTCGCCGCGCCGCCCCCGCCTGAGCCGCCGAGTCCCCGGACCGGCCACGCCTTGACCTTTGGCGAGGCGCGGGGGAGAGGGCTCTTTTGCTGATTTTTTCGGAACGCGCCCATGCTCACGCTCTTCCGCCCGGACGGCAACCAACCAGAGGATTTCCACCTCTCGCGGCGCGGGCTGGGGGCGGTGATCTTCGGGGGGTACGCGGCGGCGGCGCTGTCGGCCCAGGCCGATCCGATCGTGACCGACGAGGTCGGGGTGATCACCGAGGTGGAGCAGATCCCGGTGAGCGGCGGCGCGATCCGCGGCTACGTGGCCCGGCCCAAGGCGAACGGCCGCTTTCCGGTGGTGCTGGTGGTCAACGAGGTGTTCGGCCTGCACGCCTACATCATGGATGTCTGCCGGCGGCTCTCGAAACTCGGCTACGTGGCCATCGCGCCCGGCTTCTTCGACCGCGCCGGCGACCCGGCGCCGCTGACCGATTTTCCCGCGATCATGAAGATCGTCGCCGCCGCCAGCGACCAGCAGGTGATGAGCGATGTCGGCGCGACGTTGCAGTTCCTCGAGGCCCAGCCCTGGGCCGACATGCGCAAGGTGGCGATCACCGGCTTTTGCTGGGGCGGCAAGGTGGTGTGGAACGCCTGCGAGACCTATCCGGCGTTCAAGGCCGGCGTCTCCTGGTACGGCCCGCTCGCGCCGCCGCCCGGGTCACCGCCTGACCCGAGCAGAATCTGGCCGATCGAGCATGTCGCCGGCCTGCACTGCCCGGTGCTGGGCCTTTACGGCGGCAAGGACGCCCTCGCCCAGTCGATCCCGGCGATGCGCGATGCGCTGGCGGCGGCCGGCAAGTCCGACAGCGAGATCATCATCTACCAGGACGCCGGCCACGGCTTCCACGCCGACTATCGCGCCAGCTACAACGAGACCGACGCCCGCGACGGCTGGTCGCGCCTCTTGGCCTTCTTCGGCGTCAACGGCGTGCTGCCCAGGCCGTTCCGGTTCGGTTAGTCCGACTGGGACCCTTAACCGCCGCGTAGTTTGCGCGACAGGGCCTCCAGGTCGCGCGCGAGCTGGGTGTCGGTCTGGCGCAGGGCCTCGATGCGGCGCACGGCGTGCAGCACCGTGGTGTGGTCGCGGCCCCCGAAGCGGCGGCCGATGTCCGGCAGCGAGCGGGTGGTGAGCTGCTTGGCCAGCCACATCGCCGCCTGACGCGGCCGCGCCACCGACCGCGTGCGCCGCTCCGAGATCAGGTCGGCCTGCTTGAGGCCGAAGTGATCGGACGTCGCCTTCTGGATGTCGTCGACGGTGACCCGCTTCTCGCCGCCGCGCAGATGCGGGCCGAGGAAGGCTTGGGTCTCCTCTAGGGTCAGCCCGCCGACGCCGGCGCCGGCGCGCACGATCAGGGTGTTGAGCGCCCCCTCGAGCTCGCGCACGCTGTCGGTGAAGCGATCGGCCAGGAACTGCAGCACTTCCGGCCGCATCTGGGCCGCGACGCCCTGCTGGCGGCTCAGCACCATGGCCTTGCGCTCCAGGATGTCGAGTCGCAGCGAGCGGTCCGCCGGCTCGATGCCGCAGACCAGTCCCGCGGAGAGGTGCGAGCGCAGCCGCGCGTCGATCTCGCTGAGCGCCGCGGGCGGCCGGTCGGCCGAGAACACCACCCGGCGGCCGTCTTCCATCAGCGCGGCCAGGGTGTGGAACAGCTCCTCCTCCGACGACTGCTTGCCGCCGATGAAGTGCACGTCGTCGATCAGCAGCAGGTCGGCCGAGCGCAGCTCGTCCTTGAAGTCCGCCGCCTTGCGCTCCATCAGCGCCCGCACGAACGACGATAGGAAGCGCTCGGCGGTGAGGTAGACCACCTTCTTCTCCGGCGCCGAGTGCATGGCTTCCCAGGCGATGGCGTTGAGCAGGTGGGTCTTGCCGAAGCCGTAGGCGCCGTGGAACACGACCGGGTTGAAGTGGCCGTCGGCCCACGAGGCCACGCGCCGGGCCACCGCCAGTGCGAACTCGTTCGACGGTCCCTTGACGAAGCTGTCGAAGGTGAAGCGTTCCTGCAGCCACTGGCTGCGGGCTGGCCGGGTCGACGAGGCGATCGGCGCGGTGGCCGGGCTGTCGGTCGAGACCGGATCAACGGTCTCGATCGCCATGGTCCGAGCGGCCATGGCCGGGGAAGGGGCTTCGCCGCCCTCGGCTTCGAATTCGAGGCGTGACTTCAGCGACAGCACGCGCCCCTCAGGATCGTACAGGGCCCACAGCTCGCCGATGCGGCGCCACGCGTAGCGGCGGATCCAGTCCCGGGCGATGCCGGTGGGCGTCACCAGGCACAGCTCGCCGCCGGGCGCCGTGCGCAGGCAGGCTTGCGCCAGCCACGATCCGAAGGTGTCGTCGCCAAGTTCCCCCTTGAGGGCTTGGCTTGCCTTGACCCACACGCCCGCGGGCGTCACCGACGCCATCTCCGCCAGTCCCTTGCTCGCCATCGCCCCTTCTACCCCCCAATCCCGCACCGCCATCCATGACAGCGGCCGGCTGCGACGCCCCCGCGCGCCACCGCCAATCTCAAGTAAGCGTCCGCACACACTTTCTCTGGCGAGGCGGCCCGTTACTTGCCGCCACCACTCATTCATCAGTACAATGGAAATGCCTTGAGACGCTCAGACTACCCCCGCGAAGGGCCGGGTCAATGGGTTTCGAAGCGCGGTTCAATCAAAAAGTAGCTTGACATTCCAGCCTTGCGAAAACGCATGGGTTTAACGTTTTCCGGCCGCTATTTTGCCGCAGAAATTGACCGGGATCGGCCTATTTCCGCCACAACGCACGAAAGCCCCCGCCGGACCGTTCGGCGAGGCAAAAGCTAGTAAATCCAAAAATTTAGGCGCCAGGAAGGCGGTTCAGGCGGCCTGTAGCTTCTTCAGCTGAGCCGCAAGGCGCGACACTTTGCGCGAACCGGTGTTCCTGTGCATCACGCCCTTGCCGACCGCGCGCATGAGCTCCGACTGCGCCTCGACGAATGCGGTCTTAGCGAGGTTCAAATCGCCGGCGGCGAGCGCCTCTTCGAACTTGCGCACGAAGGTGCGAACGCGCGACCGACGCGCCCCGTTCACCTCGGTTCTACGCGCGATTTTGCGGATCGCCTTCTTAGCGCCGGGGTTATTCGCCATGGTCCTTGGACGGCCTCGAATGGGCGCCGAACGAAAGGCGCCGGAAAAAGGAGGCGGCGATATACGCTAAAGCCCACGCGAGGGTCAATGCGGCGCGGGCAGCTCATTTTGCCGGCGCCCGGAGCGCGGCGCAGCCCCAGGCCGGGCGCCGGGTCAGGGTCCGTCGACCTGGTAGCCCTTCGCGCGCAGCAACGCCGGAACCCCGCCAGGCCCGATCAGGTGGCCGACACCCACCACCACCACAGCTGATCCCGGCTTTCTCAGCCGCGCCTCCAGCACGCCCTCCCAACGGCGATTGCGGCCGTCGATGAGGCGCGCAAACAGCTTCGGCGAGACCTGCCGCAGCGGATCCAGCGCATCGCGCTCGAGCCCGGCCAGGTCGCCGGACATCCACTCGTCGACCACGCGCCGGTAGGAAGTCGGGTCCTGCTGGATCTCCGAGACCGTCCAGTTCAGCGACGCCAGCTGGTCCTTGACCGGGGTGCCGGCCAGGAAGCCGATCTGCTGGCTGGCGGTCTCGAACGCGCGGCGAGCGATCGTGGGCGGCGTCGACGCCTGCACCTGGCCCTCGACGCCGTCCGAGGCGCTGGCCCCGCCGCGGGCGTCTTCGGCGACCGACAGCGTCAGGTCGGCCATCCAAGGCTGCATGCGGTCCAGCGCTTCGGGCGCGCAGTTGAGCGACACGCCGGCGTCCACCATCCGCTTGGCCTGGTCCGCCGTCATCATGGCGATCAGGCTGCGGCCCTTGGGCAGGGCGCCGCGGGCGATCGACTGTTCGGCCGCCTCGTCGCTGGTCGCCGCGTCGATCGGCAGCTCGAACCACAGCTCGGTGGCCGTGGCCAACGCCACGTCGAGCTGCGGCGGACGCCAGTCGAGCCCCGCCGGCAGCAGGTGGATCGAGCCGAACAGCACGATGGTCGTCTGGCCGGAATGCACCACCCACA
The DNA here is from genome assembly GCA_035604515.1 of Caulobacteraceae bacterium. Lineage (GTDB taxonomy): Bacteria > Pseudomonadota > Alphaproteobacteria > Caulobacterales > Caulobacteraceae > Acaudatibacter. The sequence goes on from DATNIH010000268.1 coordinate 9,595, forward strand.
CCGGCGGCTTGGCCCATGCCGCGGGCGCTGCAACCAGCGCCAACAGCCCCAGCAGCGCGACTGCGCGCCGCGCGATGATCGACGGACGATGGCTCACGTCTGGCACTTGTCGCAGAAGAAGGTGGAGCGCCCGCCCTGCACGATCCGCTCGATCTGGCCGCCGCATCCGCGCTTCAGACAAGCCTCGCCCTCGCGGCCGTAGACCTGGAACCGGTGCTGGAAATAGCCCAGCGCGCCGTCGGCGCCGGCGTAGTCCCGCAATGTGGAGCCGCCGGCCTCGATGGCTTCCAACAGCACCGCCCGGACCACCTTCACCAGCACGCCGAGCTTGCGACGGCCGATCTCTCCGGCTGGCGTCTGCGGGGCGACGCCGGCGCGGAACAGCGCCTCGCAAACGTAGATGTTGCCTAGCCCGGCGACGATGCGCTGATCGAGCAGCGTCGCCTTGACCGACTGTCGGCGGCCCGCGAAGGCGCGCTCGAGATGGGCGGCGTCGAACGCGCAACCCAGCGGCTCCGGACCCAGGCCGCTGAACCATGGGTGCTCGTCCAGGCCGTCGGTGGCGATGAGATCCATGTAGCCGAACCGGCGCGGGTCGTAGAAGGTGACCGTCACCCCAGCCTCGGTCTCGAACACGACGTGAGCATGGCGCGGATCGGGCGGCTGGGCGAGCGCGAAGTCGCCGGGACGCTCGGCGCCGCCGTCCCCGGTGATCTCGAACCGCCCGGTCATGCCCAGGTGCATCACCAGCGTCTGGTCGCGGTCGAGCGGCGCCAGCAGGTACTTCGCCCGCCGATCCAGTCGCTCAATCCGCGCGCCCGTCAGGCGCTGGACGAAGCCCTCGGGCAGCGCAAAGCGCAGATCGGGACGCCGCGCCTCGACGCGGGCCAACCTGGCGCCTTCCAGGACAGGCGCCAGGCCGCGCCGCACGGTCTCGACCTCGGGGAGTTCGGGCATCGCCCATGCATAAAGCCGGTTCGGGGGCGGAGGGAATGGGGGTTTGGCAGGAGCGACGGCGACGAAGCTGTCCGAGCCCTAAACGCACACAATGGACAAACTGCGCCATCGATCGCTTGGCGGAGCGTGAATCCGAGGCTCAGGTCCGCGTCAAGGATCGCCTTCGGCGACCGCGAAGCGGCGGCGCGACGCGCCGTCCTTGACCCGGCCCTGAGCTCGGAAAAAGCTGCTCACCAAGCGTTCGATGGCGGACTCCGACGGCGGCCAAGGGGCCAGCGGGTCCCCTCCTGCGTTGGCGCTGTCGTCGGTTCCGGCCTAAAGACGCCGCCATGAGCGCCACGTTCGGATATCGCGACGTCGAACCCGCCGAAAAGCCTGGGCTGGTGCGCGGCGTATTCGAGCGCGTCGCCGGGCGCTACGACCTGATGAACGACCTGATGAGCCTGGGCGCGCATCGGCTCTGGAAAGACGCGGCGGCGGCGCGGCTCAATCCGCAGCCCGGCGAGACCATCGTCGACTGCGCAGGCGGGACCGGCGATCTGGCGCGTCGGTTCGCCCGCCTGGCTCGGGCGGCGCGCGATCGCCGGGGCGGCGAGCCGGCGCGGATCGTGGTGGTCGACTACAACGCGGAAATGGTGCGCGCGGGCCTGCAGCGCGGCAGCGAGGCCGACATCAGCTGGGCCGTGGGAGATGCGCAGCGGCTGCCGCTCGCCGACGCCAGCGCCGACGCCTATGCGATCGGCTTCGGCCTGCGCAACGTCACCGACATCCCCGCCGCCCTGGCCGAGGCGCGGCGGGTGCTGAAGCCCGGCGGCCGCTTCCTCTGCCTCGAGTTCTCCAGGCTCACGGCCGGGGCGCTGCGGCCGCTCTACGATGCTTATTCGTTCCGGCTGATCCCACGCATCGGCGCGCGGATCGCCGGCGACGCCGAGGCCTACCAGTACCTGGTCGAGAGCATCCGCCGTTTCCCGGACCAGAGGGCGCTGGCGAACCTGATGGCCGGCGCGGGATTCGGCCGGGTGTCGTTCACCAACTTCACCGGCGGGGTCGTGGCTCTGCATCAGGGCTGGGCGATCTAGTGTGCTGGATTTGAAGTTCGCCACTCCTCGGGTCGGACATCGAGCGAACTTCAAATCCAAAAAGCACACTAGAAACGGAGGTTTGCTAGTGTCCTCATCGATTCCGAAGTTCAACAGAGCTTGCCACATGCCTTTGCGAACTTCGGAATCGGGACACTAGGCCGGTGTCCCGCCTGGGGTCCTACGGCCGGCTGGCGGGCGCGGCCTTCATCCTGATCCGCGCCGACGCCCTCGTGCCGCGCGAGCTCGACCCGGTGCTGCCGGGCGGGGCCCGATGGATCGCCGGGGCCCTGCGCCTCTTCAGCGGGCCGGGCGCCCGCAAGGGCCGTCCCGGCGAGCGGCTGGCGGGCGCGCTGGAGCGGCTGGGCCCGGTGGGGATCAAGCTCGGCCAGTTCCTCTCCACCCGCGCCGACATCTTCGGCGCCCCGTTCGCCGACGACCTCTCGCGGCTGAAGGACCGGCTGGCGCCGTTCCCGCTCGACGACGCCAAGATCGAGGTGGCCGCCGCGCTGGGGCAACCGCTGGACGCGCTGTTCGCCGACTTCGGCGAGGCGGTGGCGGGCGCGTCGCTGGCGCAGGCGCACCGCGCCAGGCTGATCGGCGGCCGCGAGGTGGCGGTGAAGGTGCTGCGCCCGGGCGTCGAACGCCGCGTGGCGTCGGATGCCGACGCCCTGCGCACCGCCGCGCGGCTCGCCGAGCGTTGGGCGCCGCCTTCGCGCCGGCTCGAGCCGCGGGCGTTCGCCGAGACGGTGGTGCGGGCGCTGGAGCTGGAGCTGGACCTGCGGTTCGAGGCCGCCGGCGCCGACGAGCTGCGCGCGGTGATGGCCCACGACGGTTTCATGCGCGCCCCGCCGGTGGTGTGGGACGGGGTCGCGCGGCGGGTGCTGACGCTGGAATGGGCGCCCGGCGCGCCGCTCTCGGATCCGCAGGCGCTGGCGACGCCGGGGCTCGACCGGCCGACGCTGGCCAACAACCTGATCCGCGCCTTCCTGGCCCAGGCGCTGGACCACGGCGTGTTCCACGCCGATCTGCACGAGGGCAATCTGTTCGTCGCCGCGCCGGCGCGCCTGACTGCGGTCGATTTCGGCATCGTCGGACGGCTGGGGCCCGGCGAGCGGCGCTATCTGGCGGAGATCCTCTGGGGCTTCCTGCGCCGCGACTACGCCCGCGTCTCCCAGGTGCATTTCGACGCCGGCTACGTGCCGGCGCACCACGACAAGGCCGCCTTCGCGCAGGCGCTGCGCGCCGTCGGCGAGCCGGTGTTCGGCCTGAAGGCGCGCGACGTCTCGATGAGCCGCCTGCTCGCCCAGTTGTTCCAGATCACCGCCCTCTTCGACATGCGGCTGCGGCCCGAGCTGGTGCTGCTGCAAAAGACCATGGTGACGGTCGAGGGCGTCGCGCGCCGGATCGATCCTGACAACGACATCTGGGCCGCCGCCGAGCCGGTCGTCGCCCGCTGGATCGCCCGCGAGCTGTCGCCGGCGGCCAAGGTGCTCGACTTCGCCCGCGAGGCCCGCGCCGCCGTCGCCACCCTGGCCCGTATGGCCGAACCGCAGCTGGACGACCCGCCGGCGGCCACGGCCGTCGAGCCCGCCACACAGACGCGGACCCCGGCGCACGCGGCCCTCTGGTTCTTCGCCGGCGCAGCGGCGAGCGCCATCGCCTTCACCGCCGGCCTCGCGCTGCGGCTAGCGGGGCGGCTGTAGCCGTCGCCGACCCACCGCGAGAGACCGAGCCTCAAGTCCATGGCGGCCAGTTTGCTCTGGCTCTCGGTCCGCTCAAGGACGGCCCAAAGGGCCGCCGCACCGCGGCCGCGCCATCGCGGTCCTTGACCGGCCCGAGAGCCAGAGCTCCAATCTCCGCATGGTCCTTAAGGGCCTCCCCCATTCCGCGAATGAGGACACTGAAACCTCACAACTAGCCGCTCTGGCTGTCGGACTTGTCGTCGCCGTTCGAACGGGACTGCTCGCGCGACACCTGCTGTTGCCAGTAGGACGCGCCGTCGCGCGGCTTGAACATGGTGCGCGGCGCGCCGGTCTTGCTGACCACGGCGAAGGTGTTGGTCTTGGCGTCGTAGAGCAAGGCATCGCCGTTGGAGCGTTCAACCTTCTGGATGCCGGTCGGCGGCTGGTCGACGAACGCGTGGACCTTGGCGACATACTCAGCCTCGTTCGCGGCGCCGAAGTCCTTGCCGTTCTTGCCGAACTGGTAGTCGGCGTTCTCCTGGGCGGTGTGCTTGCGGTTGGCGGCCCAGATCGGCTTGCCGTCGGTCGCCAGCGGTGCGGGCGCATCGCGCGGATCGACCGCGGCCGTGGCCTGCCCAGCGGGAACCGACTGGCTGGTCTGCCCCGCCGCGCTGATCGAAGCCGGCGGGTTTGCCGGCGCCTTGCTGGTCGCCGACGGCCCAGCGTCACATGCGCCGAGCGTAAGGGCGAGCGATGCCGCCCCGATCAAGAAGACAACCCTCATTTTCATTTCCCCACGTCCATTGCGCCTATAGGGCGGCGAACAAAGAAAGAACGAACTCTGCGGGTGGCGATTATGCTGGACTTGACTGGACGTCTTTATGTGGGGTAGTGTGCTGGTCATTGGAGGTTTCCATGGCCCGCATCCATCAAATGACGATCCCTCAGTTCGAGAAGGCCTTCGTCACCGAGGAAGATTGCATCGAGTACCTGATGAGCCATCGCTGGCCATCGGGCGTCATCGTGTGCCCGCGTTGCGGCGAGACTGAGAAGGTCTTCTCGGTCAAGACCATGGCCTACAAGTGGCAGTGCTACTCGTGCTCGCCTGACAGTGGCTATCGGTTCTCTGTCATCGCCGGAACCATCTTCGAAAACACGAATAAGCCCCTTCGCGAGTGGTTCCGCGTCATCCACATGATGATGACGAGCAAGAAGGGCGTCTCCGCGCTCCAAATCCACCGCGTCATGGGCTTCGGGAGCTACCGGACGGCCTGGTACATGTGCCACCGCGTCCGCGCCGGGCTGGCCGACGAGAAGTTCCGCCAGCTCATGGGGATCGTGGAAGTCGATGAGACCTACATCGGCGGCGATCCGCGCAACATGCACCGGGCCAAGCGCCGCGAGCGCGGCATCAAAGTGGGGCGCGGCACGCACAAGATCATGGTGG
>DATNIH010000269.1:0-12527 GCA_035604515.1 Caulobacteraceae bacterium
TCACTTCGCGGCGATTGTAGCGCCACGCGGCCTCGGCGACGTAGCGGTTCAAGTGCTTCGCCGAGACCCAATGATGGATGCCGTAAATCTGACGCTTCAGGAGGGACCAGAACCCCTCGATTGTTTGAGTGTGGACTTGGCCGACCACGTATTGGCCGGCGCTGTGACGCACGACGCCGTGCGTGAAGGTGCGGCTCAGATGCCGATAGCCGCTGTGCTCATCGGTGCTGACGAGCACCGCGTCGGGCGAGACGTTCTCATGGACGAACGCGTCCAACGTGGCCGTGTCGGTGCGATCGATAACGCGGGCATGGACGCCGCCCTTGCGCTGCACGACGCCAATAACAGCGGTCTTGCCGGACGTGCCGGGGCCGTCTGACTTGCCTTTGTGACGGTTGATCGCCTTGCCGCCGACGTACGTTTCATCGACCTCGACTTGGCCCTTAAGCGTCCGATTGAACGCCCGCGTGCGGGCCGCATGGCGAAGACGGTGCGTCATGAACCAGGCCGTCTTTTGCGTGACCGCGATGTCGCGGGCGAGCTGAGTGCTGGCGATGCCCTTCTTGTGCGACGTGATCAGCCAGATCGCCGCCAGCCACTTGCGGAGCGGGATTTTCGTTCCCTCGAAAACCGTGCCGACCTTGATGCTGAAACGTTGGTTGCACGCCTTCTCGCCGCACTTGTGAATGCCTGGCGCCTTGAAGTGATAGACCTTGTCCGAGCCGCAGTAGGGACAGAACGCACCGTGTTTCCAGCGGATCGCGTTGAAGTGGTCGATAGCGGCCCGCTCGTCAGGGATCGCTTCGAACAGTTCGTAGAGGCTTGCAAAATCGGTCTTCATGGCCCGGCTCCCAACGTGTTGGAATCCTAGGCCATTCCTCCGGCTAGGTCAAGGTCGTATATAACTCCCTTGTGGGGAGGGGCCAGGGGTGGGGGCGCCTGCTCGGTGACGCCGATTGGGTCGACGGTTGCCCGACTGCCAGCAACGCGCTGACACCCCCATCCCCTACCCCTTCCCCGCAAGGGGGAAGGGAGTGCGCGCCTCGCTAGGTCGACGCAGAGCAAACCACGCTAAGCCACGCTCTCCATCGCCGTCTGGACCGTCGCGTCGGGGCCGGTCCAGCGGGCGACCTTGGTCAAGAGTTCCCGGGTGTCGATCGGCTTGCCGATGTGGTCGTTCATGCCGACCTGGCGGCAGGCTTCGAGGTGGTTCGGCAGGATGTTGGCGCTGAGCGCCACGATCGGCGTGGTGCGGTTCCTGGGCGAACCGGCCCGGATCGCCCGGGTGGCGGCCAGGCCATCCATGCCCGGCATCTGCAGGTCCATCAGGATCAGGTCGAACGGGGTCTCCGCCGCCGCCAGCACCGCCTCAGCGCCGCCGCAGGCCTCGCTGATGTCGTGGCCGAACACGCCGAGCAGCACGCTGACCAGCTCCCGGTTCACCGGCGAGTCGTCGACGATCAGGATCCGCGCCGGCCGGCCGTCGAACGCGCCGCCGCCTTCCGCATCGGACGCCGCTTCCGGCTCGCACGCCGGCGCCTTCACCGTGAACCAGAACTCCGCGCCAAGCCCAGGCGTGCTCTCGACGCCGATGTCGCCGCCCATGACGTTGGTGAGGCTCTTGCAGATGGCCAGGCCCAGCCCCGTGCCGCCGTATTGCCGGCTGATCGAGCCGTCGGCCTGGGAGAAGCGCTGGAACAGGCGGTGCAACCGTTCCGGCGCGATGCCGACGCCGGTGTCGGTGACCGAGATCTTCAGCCGGCCGCCGGCCTCGTCGTCGTGCGCTAAGGTGACGGTGACCCCGCCCGTCTCGGTGAACTTGATGGCGTTGGTGAGCAGGTTCAGCAGCACCTGGCGCAGCCGCGCCCCGTCGGCCGCGATCGCCGGCGGCAGAGCGCCGTGGATCGCTGCGTGGAGCTCGAGCCCTTTCTCCTCCGCCTGAGCCGAGACCAGCTCCATCGTTTCAACCACGAACCGGCTGGGCTCGAGCGGCCGCGGATCCAGCTCTACCTGTCCCGCCTCGATCTTGGAGAAGTCGAGGATGTCGTTGACCACGGTGAGCAGCGTGCGGCTGGCGGTGGCGATGCGGGTGACGAAGGTGCGCGCGACGGGCGTCAGATCGCCCTGCTCTTCCAGCAGTCCGGCGAAACCCATGATGCCGGTGAGCGGGGTGCGGATCTCGTGGCTCATGTTGGCCAGGAACTCGGACTTGGCCAGCGTCGCCGCCTCCGCCTCCGCGTGCTTGCGCCTCAGCTCGTCCTCGAACGCCCGCCGCTCGGTGACGTCGCGCAGGTGCGAGACAATGTCGGTCAGTTCGCCGACTTCGTTGTGCGACAGCGCCGACATCCCCTCCAGCCAGACAACGTCGCCGTCCCTGGTGACCACACGGTATTCGCGGCCCTCGCCTGGGGGGCGGGGCTCGCCCTTGAACAGCGCCTCGGAACGCACTTGCGCCACTTCGAGATCGTCGGGATGCAGGAAGTCGTACGCCGACCTGCCGATCATCTCGTCGGCCTCGTAACCCAGCTGGCGGCAAGACGGCGAGATGTAGCGAATGACCCCGCCCGCATCCATGCGCATGATGATGTCGGTGGCGAGGTCGGCCAGCAGGCGGTAGCGCGCTTCGCTTTCGGCCAGGGCCGCCTGAGCTGCGCGCCGGGCGGTGATGTCGCGAAGCTGGGTCACCATGCCCGCCGGTCGGCCGTCGCCGTCGACCAGCACTTTCGGCGAGCCCTCGAGCCAGACGAAGTCGCCCGCGGCGGTGCGCAACTGGCGCTCGAACGCCGGAGGCGGCGCCAACTCGCCGCGCATGAGCGCTTCCAGATTGCTGATGATGCTGTCGTGTTCCTCGGGCGAGAGGAACAGGTCGATCCGACGACCGATCAGCTGCGCCGGCTCGTAGCCCAGCTGGCGGCACGAGGGCGAGATATAGACCACGTTCAGGTCGCGATCGATGTGCAGGATCACGTCGGTCGAGTTCTCAGCCAGCATCTGGAAGTCGCGCGCGGTGACGGCGAGCGCCGCCTGCAGCTCGCGCCGCCGGGTCATCGCGCCGGCGATCGGGAAGGCGATGACGGCGCCGGCCAGCATGAACAGCTGCACCAGGATCGCCTCCAGCATCGGGTCGCGGGTGTCTCTGACCGCGCCCGGGCCGAGGCCGAACGCGGTCAGCGTCATGAAGGCGGCGCCGGTGCTGAGCAGACCGACCGCCGCGCCGGTGGTCTCGCCCTTGTAGGCGATGACCATCAGGGCAGCGAAGATCAGATAGCTGAACTGATGGTGCGGCTGCACCCCGACCAGGGCGATCATCGCCACGAGGAGCGCCACCATGCCGAGATTGCGCAGCCGCTTGCCGCGGGTGAGGAAGAAGCGCAGGCCCGGCCGGTCGAGCGCCATCAGCGCCGGCGCAACCACCATCAGACCAAGCGTATCGGCGAGGGTCCACTCGACCAGCGAGCGCAGGAAGGGTCGATGACCGTGCGCCAGCCAGGTCGCGGCGACAGACGCAGCCGACGCGGAGGCCAGCACCACCGCGCCTGCGTAGATCGCCAGCTGACGCGGCCGGGAGAGATCTGGCTTGGCCCCGATGAACCGGCGCACGACCGCCGCGCAGGCGGTGATCTCCAGCGAATTGCAGAACGACAGCACGGCGGCGGAGAGCGGCGCGTCGCCGGTCAGCATGTCGCCGCAGAAGTTACCGATCAGGCCGGCCAGCAGGTAGGGCGCCCAGCGGCGCGCCGGAATACGCACCACGCGGGCGAGGATGACCGCATTGGCCGGCCAGATCGCCGCGACGCGACCCTCGTGAGCCAGGCTGAGCGCGAACCAGGCGAGGGCGCAGACCACGGCGCCGGCCCAGACGACGTCGACGGCGGCCCGCGAGCGGCGCGCGATCAGAGCGATCCCGAAGCCAGACGACGCCTGCCGCAATTGTTCCTCCGCCCAGCCCACGCTTGCCATGGGGACTAAAAGGCGACCGGACAGTTAACGCCCGCGCATCGCGCGAATCCCCGACGATGAAGTTCCGCCCGACACCGTTAAGGGGTGATTATGCTGCGACCGGCGCGCCGGCCTGGGCACGATCGTTCGAGCTGCGGCGCGTGGCGCTTCACCAATCGCCGCGGGCGTCCATTCCCCGCGTGCAGTCGGCGCAGATAAGCGGCCGCCGCACCATCGCGGCGCGCAGCGCCAGCCATTCCGGCGATAGCCCCTTGAACGCGGCGAACTCGAATCGGAACTGGTGCACGCCCTGGTCGGACGGGACGGCGCGCGGGAAGGCGTCGGCGGACGCCGGATCGTGGTGCGCCATCAGCGGGCTGCGCAGCAGGGTCAGCCGTGCGCCGCCGGCGTCCGCATCCATGGCGAACACATCAGGGCAGACGATCCCGACCGGGCTATCGGCCGGCCCGCCGAGCCAGGCGAAGTCCTGCAGCGGCCGCTCGCGTCCGTCGAGCGCCCGCGCCAGCGCGCCGCCCATGACTCCATCGACTCGCGCGTTGAACGCGCCTGGCATGACCAGCTTCAGCAATTGCCGCCTGGCGCGCCAGTGCACGGTCAGCAGCAGCTCCACGATCGGCTCGCCCTCGTAGAGCCGCCACTCCGCCGTCAGGGTGGTGTCGCCGACCGCGCCGGTCTGGATCGCCGACCACATCAGCGGGCCGTCATCGATCTGCCGCGGCGCCGCCCAGCGCGCTTCGGCGATGGGCGTCTCGCCGAAGCGGGCAACGCCGTGAGACCAGGTGTCGGTGGGATCGTCGAACAGCTCCAGGCGCGGCGTGATCGACGTCTCGCCAAAGCGCATGGCCGCCGCCGGATTGAACGCCAGCACCGTCCGCGTGCTCTCCAGTCTGCCGATCTCGCCGCGATCGGCCGGTCGGGGCGGGCGACGATCGACCGGCGGCGGCAGCGGATCGCCCCGGTCCAGCGTCAGCAGCCGCAGCGACCTCGGCGCGGCGCTGAGGCGAAGCAGGATCCGGCGCGGGAAGGCGGTCGCCGCTTCCTGGCCGACCGGCTGGTGTGGGACCACCTCACCGGCCTCGTCGAGCAGACGCCAATGCGGCCGCCAGCGCGCCTCGGTCCAGGGCGCGATGACCACGTGGCCGTCGAACGGCAAGTCCGAGGCGTTGTAGAGCGCGATGCGCTGGCGTGGCGCGTCGGGAAGGCCGGCCAGCAGGCGCCGGATCGCGATCTGCACGATCTCGTCCGCGCAGGCCGCCGCCGCGCCGAGCTGATCCTCGGCCTGGCGGTAGGCCGAAGGAATGGCGGCGCCGCCGAGCGTGTCGTGGAACTGGTTGAACGCGACGCTGCGCCAGGCCGCCGCCAGGCGCTCGCCGGATCCCGGTTCCGGCCGCGGATCGACGGCGGTCATGATCTCGGCCTGGCCCAGCGCCTCCTCGGCCCGCCGCACCGCAAGCTTGACCCCGCGCGTCACCGAATAGCACCCGACCGCGTGGTGCTGCAGCTCGCCCGTGACCAGCGGCAACGCGGCGCCCTCTGCGGTGACCGCATCGAAGAAGCGCGACGGCGAGGAGAACACCAGGCGGCAACCGTCGAAGGTTTCTGCGTGCTCGCGGCACCAGGTGATCTGCGCCTCAGTAGGCCCGCCGCCGTGATCACCGACGCCGACGAAGGCCATGGTGTGCGAGACCCCATCCGGCAGGGCGGTGAGCGCCGCCTCGATATGTTCTGCGGAAATGGCCCGAGTCGCGTAGTCGCGGGCGATGCGGAACGTGGTCACCTCCGGTCCGTCCGCCTCGCCGCGCCAGCGGAACAGACGCGCCGGAAGCGCCATCTCGTGCTCCTGAGGGCGCATCATCACGTAACGGTCCTGTCCGTTGCAGCGCATCAGGGTGGGCAGCGCGGCCGCGTGACCGAAACTGTCGACGTTGTAGGCGACGCGCGGGAAGGCGCCGAAACGGCTCTCGAAATAGGCGCGGCCGGCATCGATCTGGCGCTGCAGTCCCAGCGCGCTCGGCAGATTGCAGTCGGGCTGGACCCACCAGCCGCCGACGATCTCCCAGCGGCCGGCGTCGATGTGAGCGCGAATGCGGGCGAACAGCGCCGGCTCGATGCGCTCGACGATGTCGTAGGCCCAGGCCTCTCCCCGGGTGAAGATCGCGTCGGGGTTGGTGTCGAGCCGGTCGCAGGCCGAGCGGCAGGTGGCCAGCACCTCGTCCGCACCGGCCTGCCAGGGCCAGAGCCACACCGGGTCGATGTGGGCGTTGAGAACCAGATGGACGGTGATCATCCGATCGGCTCCCGGTGCGGACGGCGTCAGGCCGCGGCGCGCGCCTTGCGCCACATCGGCCAGATGGTCGGGCCGTTCGGGAACGATATCTCGCCGGTCACCTCGAAGCCGAAGCTCTTGTAGATCGGGATGTTGGTTTCCTTGCTGGATTCCAGATAGCACGGCATGCCGGCCGCGTCGGCGACGGCCAGGTGACGGCGGATCACCACGCCGCCAAAGCCCTTGCCCTGCTTGGCCGGATCGGTGCCGATGGCCTGCAGATAGTAGTGTGGGTCGTGGGGGTGGCGCTTCTCGATGACGTCCATCACCCAGGTCACGTGGCGCGCGCCGCCGAAGCCAAATACGTCGAGGAACGCCGCGCCGTTGGTGAGGTATTGCCAGTAAGGGATGTGCCAGGCGCTGGGCGGACGCCATAGCGCGACCGCCTCGTAGCCGGACGTGACGTCGCAGGCGTGGTGCGGCAGGCCGAGCTTGAACAACAGCTTGAACAGCTTCGGCATCTTCGCGGGCCGAGAGGCCTCGTCCTTCAACAAATAGCAGATCAGCGGATCGTCGAAGAAGGCCTTGGCCAGGGTGTCGGCTATGGCGTCGGCGTCATCCCAGGTGGCAGGGCGGGCGGTGACGCCGGTTTCGCGGGCGGTTGGAGTAGTGCTCATTACCGTAACTTCACCGATTTGCGCGCTCGCGCCAATAGGCCGGGCCTCACGGTTCAATGATTTTGAACCAGAAGTCGAACCGGTCGAGCCAGCCGAGGCATTTTGCCACCGTCGCCGGATCGCCCTGGAGGGTGACGTCGCCTGTGGCGGTGGCCGCCTCAAGCGTTGCCGCGCCGCTGATCAGCTGCACCAGCGTGGCGCGGCTCAGGGTGACGGACGGCGCGTGCGGCGCGGTGCGGTCTGGATAGTGCCGCATCGCCGCATTCTCGACCTCGACCAGGAAGCGCTCGCCGGTGTCGCTGAAGGTGATCCCGAAGGTTGCGCGCTCGGCGCCGACCTTCGGCCCGTTCAGCCGCACGCTGAGGGCGTCGAGCAGGAAGCCGCCGGGCAGTCGCGGCAGCTGGGCGAGCGCCGCCTGGCGCGGCGTCGCCGAGGCCGCGACCGGGTTGCGAAGCTCCTGCGCACCGGTGAGATAGAACGCGCGCCAGGGGCCCGACTCAGCCTGGTAGCCGAGCTGCTCCAGCGCGTCGGCCTGCAGTTCGCGCGCTTCGGTGTTGTCAGGATCGGCGAACACCAGGTGGTTCACCACTTCGGCCACCCAGCGATAGTCGCCGGCCTCGAACGCGGCCCTGGCCTTGGCCAGCAGCGGCTGCGCCCCGCCAGCGAGCTCGACGTAGCGCTGGCCGGCCTCGGTCGGCGGCAGCGGATGCAGGCTCGCGGGGTTGCCGTCGAACCAGCCGAGGTAGCGCTGGTAGACCGCCTTGGCGTTGTGGTTGAGCGTGCCGTAGTAGCCGCGGGTGTGCCACTGCGCCGCCAGCGTCGGTGGCAGCGACAGGTCCTCGGCGATCTCCTTCGAGGTCAGGCCGTGGTTGGCCAGCCGCAGGGTCTGGTCGTGTACGTACTTGTAGAGATCGCGCTGGATGGTGAGGAACGCGCGCGCGTCGTCCGGACCCCAGCGCGGCCAGTGGTGGCTGGCGAACAGCGCCTGGGTGTCGCCAGCGAAGAGCTCGATCGCCTCGTCGATGTAGAAGCTCCAGGCCTTGGCGTCGCGGACCTGCGCGCCTCTCGGCGTGTAGAGGTTGTGCAGGTGGCAGGTGCAGTTCTCGGCCATGCACAGCGCGCCGAGCCGGGGGAAGAAGAAGTTCATCTCCGCCGGCGCCTCTGTCCCGGGCGTGACCTGGAACACCACCTCGACGCCGTCGATCGTAAGCCGCGTCCCGGTCCGCTCGATGCTCTCGGTCGGCGCAACGAGGCTGGGTTGGCCCAGCGAGACCGCCTTGCCGAGCCCGGCGTCGACGTGGCCGCGCGGGCCGCGGGGCAGCAGGGCGCCGTACATGTAGGTGGCCCGGCGGTTCATCACGTTGCCTAGCAGCACGTTCTCGCTCACCGCCTCGGCCAGGAACCCCTCCGGGGCGATGATCCGGGCGCCGGCGGCAATGTCGGCTTCGGAGAGCACACCCATCACTCCGCCATAATGATCGACGTGGCTGTGGGTGTAGATCACCGCGCTCACCGGCTTGTCGCCGCGATGCTTGCGCATCAGCGCCAAGGCCGCCGCCGCCGGCTCGGCGGTGGTGAGCGGATCGATCACCACATAGCCGCGCTCGCCCTCGATGAAGGTGATGTTGGAGATGTCGAAGCCGCGCACCTGGTAGACGCCGCCGGTCACCTCGAAGAGGCCGTGGTTGAGGTTGAGCCGCGCCTGGCGCCAGAGGCTGGGATTGACGGTCGGCGGACACTCGGCCTCGCGCTCGAAGGCGAACGGCGCCAGGTCCCACGCCACGCGGCCGTTCATCTCGACCCGGGCGTCCGGCAAGGTGTCGATGAAGCCGCGGCGCGCGCGCTCGAAATCGGCGCCGTCGTCGGGCGGCAACGTGGCCAGCAGCGCCTGATTGGCGGCCCGCGTCGCGGCCGTGGCGTCCTTGGGCTCAGCCATTTTTCCCTCTCCATCGAAGCTTGACAGCTAGCCGAGCCGGCGTGGTGACGCCATGTCGCTCCCGCGCTGCTGCGGAGGTCAAGGGGAGGTGGGACCGGTGACCGGCGCGAAGGGCTTGGCGTTGATGGCCTCGCTGGCCGCGGTTGGTCGAGCGCTCGGTTAGGCGCGGGCGGAGATGTCGCCGAGTTAACGTGACGCCGGCGTCATCCTTGTTGCTTTCTCTCGGGGTTATGGCCTTCAACTAGCGCGCCGGGCCCCGCGGGAGGGATGATTTGAGCCAATCAGCTGCAGCGCCGCGACGCGGTTTCGTCGCCACGATGCTGCTCTTCTCGTCGGTCGGCATGCCGCTCGGCGCGCTGGGCATCGCGATGCAGATCTATGTGCAACCCTACTTCGCCCAGGACCTCGGCGTGGGGCTGGTGGCGCTGGGCGCCGCTTTCGGAATCGTCCGGCTGATCGACCTATTCGTCGATATATTTCTGGCGCTGGCCATGGACCGAACGCGCACGCCCATCGGGCGCTACCGCAACTGGGTGCTGATCGGCGCGCCGGTGCTGATGATCGCGGCGTACGAACTGTTCATGGCGCGCCGCGGGATCAAGATCGACTTCCTGATCATCTGGCTGCTGGTGATGAACCTCGCGGCCTCGACCCTCAACATCGCCCGCTTCGCCTGGAGCGCGACGCTGGTGACCCAATACAGCAAGCGCGCGCTGTTCTACGGCGTGATGGCCGCCGTTGGCGTAGTCGGCAACATCGTCGTGCTGTCCATGCCGGTGATCTCGGCGGCGTTTCCGCACCACAGCATGGCGGGCGATGTGCACCTGATGGGGTGGACGATCCTGGCCATGACGCCGATCACGGTCATCCTGGCGACTGCCTTGGTGCCCGAGCAGATCAATCCCGACGCCGCCAAGCTGCGTGCGCCGCTCAGCGACTATCTCGACCTGATCAAGCGCCCCGAACTGATCCGTCTCTTCGTCATGAGCTTCGGCACCACGCTGGGGCCGGTGTGGATGGGCAACCTCTACATCTTCTTCTTCACCATCGCGCGCGGCTTCACGACCGGACAGGCATCGGCCCTGCTCATCTTCTATGTGCTCGCCGGCGCCCTCGGCGCCCCGCTGATCGGCCTGATCGCGGCGAGGTTCAGCAAGCATCGAACGCTGATCGCGGGTGCGATTTTCTATTCCCTTGGCCTGTGCACGGTGCTGATCGTGCCCAAGGCCAACTTCCTGCTCAGCGTGCCGGTGATGATCTGGTGCGGCTATTGGGGCGCCGGCTTCGACCTGATGACCAGCGCGATGATGGCCGACGTCGGCGATCAGGTCCGTCTCGAGCAGGGCAAGGAGCGCATGGGCCTGCTGTACGCCGTGATCAGCCTGGCGTCGAAGTTGGCCAATGCCGGCGCAGTGATGATCGCCTATCCGCTGCTGGCGTTCATCGGCTTTGTGCCGACGCTTGGCATCAACAACACTCCCTCGGTGATCAACGGCCTGCAGCTCTGTTTCCTGCTGGGCCCGATCTTCTGGGTCGCGCTCGGCGGCGCCTGCTGCATCGGCTGGAAGCTCGACGCGAAGAAGCACGCACAGATCCGCACGGAGCTGGACGCGCGCGACGCCGTGCTGCTGGCCGTGGCGACCGAAACGCCGTTCGGCTGAACCAACGCCCCATTGAACGGGAATGCGGGCTGCGCCAGTCTTGCGACGCAATGCGAAGGACTCGCCGTGACGATGATGGACACGCTTAAGCTGGAGTTGCACGAAGCCGAGGAGCGGCTGCTCACGGAGTTGCGGGGGTTCCGCAAGAGCTTGCGCAGGGAAGGCGGCGACAAGCCCGCCCACGACCTGACCGTCGGCCAGCGCATCGCCGACCAGGTCGCCGCCACCATGGGTTCGTGGAACTTCATCATCATCCAGACCGGACTGCTGGCGGTCTGGATCGTGCTCAACGTCACCGCCTTCGTCGAGAAGTGGGACCCCTACCCGTTCATCCTGCTCAACCTGGCGCTCTCGTTTCAGGCCGCCTACGCCGCGCCGTTCATCATGATGGCGCAGAACCGCCAGCAGGACATCGACCGCAAGAAGGCCGAGGAAGACTACAAGGTCAACATCAAGGCCGAGCTCGAGATCGAGCTGCTGCACCAGAAGATCGACGAGATGCGCGAGACCGAGGTCTTGAACCTGACCAAGGCCATCGCCGAGCTGACGGAACACCTGCGCAGCGAGCAGCCGGCGCCGAGCGCGTCACCCGCCGGCGGGTGACGGCGACCGAGCCCGAGCTCCGCGCTACTGCTCGATGCGCACCGTCTGGGTCACCGGGATGTCGCCGGTGGACTGCTTGAGCGCGATCAGCGCGTTGAGGATGCCGAAGATGTGCTTGGTGTTCTGGGCGCCCTCGCGCGGCACGCAGTAGGTCTCGTCCTCGTAGCGCACCGCACTGAAGCACCCGCTGTCGAGCAGCATCGCGTGGCCGGTGACGACGTCGATCAGCGGTGCGGCATCGATCTTCTCGGCCGGCAGGTCGAAGGCCTGCAGGTCCATCGGCTGGCCGGCGCGGATGATGCCGCCGAGGTAGTAGTAGATCTCGTAGATCGACCGCGTGGTGACGTCGATCTGCAGCTTTTGGTCGTGCAGCGCGAAGCTCTTGTCGTGCAAGGTGACGTAGAGCGGCGCTTCCGTGCCGGTCGCGGCGGGGCGGATGCTGGGCTTGTCGCCGCAGAAACTGCCTGGCGCGATGTCGGCGAGATCGCCCGGCAGCGCCAGCGCCTTGTCGTAGCAGAGGTCGGCCTGAGTGGTGAGCGTGGGTTTCTTGGGCTTGGCTGACGGATCCGGGGTGTCGGACGAGTCGGCCGAGGCATCCGGCGCCTGATATGTCTCGGTCGTCAGGCCATGCTCCATGGCTTCCTTGATGTAGTACTGGAACAGCTGGAAGCTCTTGGCGTCGCTGGGGTCGTTGTAGATCACCTGCGGCGGAAAGGCCGAGGGGACGCCGTCCTTCGAGACGATGGTGATCTTGGCCTTGGCGATCACCAGATAGAAGATCAGCTCGCGCGAATAGCCCTGGTTCAGCAACAGGTCGACGTCACGCAGGCCGAGCGGCGCCATCAGGCCGGAATAGAAGTCCTTCGAGCCCAGCAGCGACATCTGGAAATTGGTGTTGGTCGTGTTGTCGAGGTAATTCGTGCCCCCGACGAAGGTGGCGATCTTGTCGGCCGCGGGAAGATGGGGCCCGGCGAAGACCTGCGGCACGCCGGCCTTGAAGTCCATCGTGCCGCTGGCGCCAAGCTGGTTGAAGGCGACGAAGTAGACCGGCTCCTCGCGCGCCGCGCGGACCAGATTCAGCAGCACGAACTGGTTCTGGCTCGTCCCCACCTCTTGATTGACGGTGATGGCGCGTTGGCCGATGTCGCCGACGGCGATGCAGCCGCTCAGCGTGAGCGCCGCGCCGGCCGCCAGAAGGCGTCCCAATACTCTGTGCACGACCGGCCCCCGACCCGCGTTTGCCCGAGACTGTCGCCCCCGCGAAGATCGAGTCAAGGGCGGCGCGGCCATGATGGACGCTCAGTCCGGCTTGCCCTAAACGCCGACGCACGCGGGGGACGTCGTGTTGCGCACTTTCGAGCCTGGAAATCGACCGCGGCGCATCCTCGCCATCGACGGCGGCGGCGTGCGGGGCGCGCTGGCGG
>DATNIH010000270.1:0-6991 GCA_035604515.1 Caulobacteraceae bacterium
ATGGAAAATGACGGGAGCAATGACGCTGTCCGTTCTCCGCATCAGATAGCCCATAAAAAGTCCGAGCGGAAAGACAAACACGATTAGAAACAGGAGCGCATTGGGCGTGTAAGTCACTCCGACGTGGGCGATGGTGAAAACAATCGCCTGGATAAGGTTGGCTGTATGGGGACCTAAGAGAGCAGTATATTTTCTCAGGAACAACGCCCTGAACAGAAATTCCTCTTGAAGACCATTTGTGAGCACCATCAATAAGAGTGGAGGAGTTAGACTTAGGTAACGACCGACAGTCATGCTGCCGTTTATCGGAAACCAGTGGCGCGCCGTCACTCTAAACGTGATAAGGTAGAACACCAGGAACGCCAATATTGCGAAAATCACCCAGCGGCCGATCTTTCCCTTCTGCGCATATATGGCGCCTGGATGCTCGCCCGACGCTCTGTTGAGAATAAATATTGGAATGAGAGCGATACTGGTTTCCAAGAGTTGGATAACAACCGAAGCCGAAAGCGTTGATGCGAGCGGGTTCCCTGCCGTAGCAGTTTCGTGCAATATATGTGTAAGGGCATAACCTGGGAGAAAGTTATTCAAGATTTGAATGAGGGAAAAGGTAAAGATAGCAAGCAATAGGAGGCGAAGTCTTCTTAGGTTTACGCTCTTTCCGAGCAATGCCGCAGCTATCAAGAAGATAAACGCGATAAGCAAGCCGTAAGAAAGCCTCAAAAAATCGCCTGGCAACCAGCGAGCGGCGACGGGCAATACGCCCCCCGAGAGGCACAAAGCAGAGAGAAGCCACTTCTTGCTTGGTTCAGGCTGCGCGGGGGCTTCGTCGGTCACTTCGGCGGGTTTCTTGGTGCTGAAGGGCTCGCTCCGCCCCGAACGCGTTGCGGCGCGCCTAAAGGCTAAGCCTAGCCACACCCCAAGTCGAGTTCGGGAACTTCCGCTCTGGAATGACCGCCTAGGGTCGAAAGTCCCCGTTGGCATCAAGCCCGCAAGCTGGCGCGCGACCATTGTCGCTGCGTAGACGCTTCACCGCCTCTAGCGTGCGGGTAGCCGGCGAAGGATGCCGCCCCTCCGCTCGACCCGCACCGCCGCAAACTCTGGTGGCGCTGGGACCGAAGAGCGGCCACCGTTGCTCCTCCGCGCGGGATAGCGGAACGGACTCTTCGGCTTGGTCGTCCGGGGCGGGGTAGGGGACCGCGGTCAGCCGGGCGTGAACTGACAAAGCCCTCGTTAGAGCGTTCGAAGCGGCGAACGGGTTGGCCGACTTGGCCATGATCGGGCTTTATCGCGCCGGGCTTATCGTCCAGCCAAGTTTAGGACAGCACCTGACACTGCGCCGGCTTGCTACTCGAAGATGGCGAAGAGTTCGGAGACGGCTTTCGCCTGCCCGCCGCTGGTGGACGACGGGACGATGATCGGCGTGGTGATTCCAGCGTCGAACCAGGCCTCGATACCGTCGCGAACCTTGGTCGGCGAGCCGAACAGCGTGTTGTCCGCCAGCCAGCGGTCGCTCATCAGGCCGGGCAGGCGCTCGAAGTCCCGAGCCGCGATGGCGGCCTCGACCGCCGCCATTTCCTCGACATAGCCGGCTTCCTTCCAATAGTTCCGATAGTTGGGCAGCCGGCAATAATTAGTCAGGGTCTTCTTCAACACCGCCTTCGCCGCCGCCTCGTCGGCGTCGATCACCGTCGGCGCCATGTCGCCGAGGAAGAAGCCGGCGTCCCGGCGCTCCTGTGGGACCAGCTTCAGCTGGGCGGGCATGTGGCTGCGGCTGCCGTTGGCCCATACCGCCCCGTCGCCGATTTCCACCGCCAGCGCCAGCATCTTGCTGCGCAGGCTGGCCAGCACGATTGGCGGCAGCGGCCCGGTCGTCGCCGCCGCGGCGCGCATGGCGGCGACATAGGCGCGCATGTCTCCCAGCGGCTTGCCGACCGTGACCCCATGCGCCGCGTGGGCGGGGGCGTGGCTCACGCCGACCCCAAGGCGGAAGCGACCGCCGCTGATCTCGTGGATGAAGGCCGCGCTGCGCGCCAGTTCGGCGGGCAGGCGGTAGTAGATCGGCTGGATCGTGGTGCCCATGCCGATGGTGTTCGTCGCCTGGGCGATGGCCTGGCACAGCCCCACGCAGTCGCCGGCCCCGGCGGTGGCGCAATAGATGCCGGGAAATCCGCGCTTTTCGGCTTCCTTGGCCAGGTCGATCACCTGGAGGCGGCGGCCGGGTGAGGCGGCGAGGTGGATGGCGGGCATGCGGGTCATTGGGTGCGTCCTCCCACGGCGACTATAGCTGCTCGAACTGGACCTGGGGTTCCAGCACCACGACCGGGATCTCCCGGTCGGTCCTGCCCTTATAGGCGGTATGGGGCGCGAACACGCCTGCCATCATCCTAGCGCTGTTGGAGGCGCCGGCGCGGCAACGGCTCAAGACCAGCCGTCGGGACGACCGCGTGGCCGAGCGCGGCTTCCCAATTCATTCCCAGATTTCACGATTTGCTAACCTCGAGCTCCCAGTCTCGGCCCTGAGAGCGCGGATTCGGACAACGGCTTCGCATCGGTTTCTGCTCGGAGATTTGACCGTCGCGTGGCCCAGAGGCCGCGCGCGTTTGCGGAGTTGCTCGAATGAAGATCGCCACAAAGCTACAACTCCTATTCGCGGGCATCGTCGCTGTGTTCGTCCTGTCAGTGGCGGTGCTGATCGCGCAGATGAGCGCCCTGTCGGGCGGCTACGACGCGGTGCTGGCTTCGCCGGTGCGCGACATGGACCAGGCCCGCGTGAATTTCAAGAAAGAGGTCCAGGAGTGGAAGGACACGCTCCTGCGGGGCTACAACCCGAAGGACCTCGCCACTTACTCCGGTCAGTTTCGCGCCAAAGAAGCGGCTGTTCGCGACGGCGCCGTGGCGCTGTCCAAGACGGTGCATGACGACCAGGCGCGGCAGCTGCTGAACCAGTTTATCGCCGCAGACGATGTCATGAGCGCCAAGTACCAGCGCGCCTTTGACGTGTTCGTGGCGGGCGACGCCGACTTCAAGGCCGCCGACAAGCTGGTCCGCGGCCAGGACCGTCCGCCAACCGATCTGTTCGACAAGGTCGTTTCGCGTCTGGAGACCAAGGTGCAGGCCACCGTCGCGGCGCAGCAGCAGTCGGCGCGCCGCAACCTGTTGGTGGCCTTGGGCTTCTCCGGCGCGTTGCTGATCGTGCTCGGGCTGATGGGCTTCCTGACCGTCCGCAGCATCGTCAAGCGCCTGGCCCGTCTGCACGCGGTGTCCGCGCGGCTCGCCCAGGCCGACGTCGAGGGCCTCTCGATCGACATCTCCGGCAAGGACGAAATCGGCGAGTTCGGGGAGAGCATGGCCGGCGTCCATGCGGCGATTGAAGAGCTGTTGCACGCGGCCCAGGCGCCCGTTCCCGCGGCGGCTTAAGCGAAACAGAAGGACAGCAAGTTATGGCGACCAGATTGGCCGGTTACTACGCACAGGCCGCGAACGAGTTCGGCGTCGTCGGACGGATGAAGCTCGCGATGCTCACCAAGATCCCATCCGAGAGGGCCGCCACGGAGCCGGACTCGCCGGCGCACATCCAGGCCTTCGAGCAGGCCCTGAAGCAGTTGAGGGCCGGGGCGAGATAGGCTGAGGTTGGTTGTAACGGGACGAGCGTTCAAACCCTCGAAGCAGCCATTTTTCCGAAGGGCGAGCGTCAGGCCGAGTCGCCCCAGCCGGGCGCCGGCCGGATCTCGTCGCGCCACATCAGCTAAGCGCCTGAGTGGACGTTGAGCCTGAGCCCCAAAGCAGACGTCCCACTGTCCGAGACGGCGGCTTTCGGAGGTTGCCGCGCTAACGAAATCGGCGCCCGGGCACAAACGCGATCCAGCGACGTCGCAGGTTTTTCTAACGGTCGTTAGTTTGTTTATTGACTCTCCTCGCCGCCAGGTTCGTGATGCGGCCGAAGCTGCAGAGACCGGCTCGAGGAGATGGCATGGATTTCGAACTCCCGAAGGAGGACGACCCGCGCCGCCTCGAGGTTAGGGCGTGGTTCGAGGCGAGGCTCAGGCCTAGCGGTCGCGAGTTGGCCGAAGCCGGCTACGCAACGCCGCACTGGCCACGCCCCTGGGGGCTGGGCGCGGACGCCGAGACCCAGTTGATCGTCGACGAGGAGATGAAGCGCGCCCGCGTGACGCCGCCGGCGCTGGTCAACCCCGTGGCGATCAACAACTGCGCTCAGTCGCTGCTCACGCATGGGACCGATGCGCAGCGCGAGCGCTTCCTGATGCCGGCCCTCGCCGGCGAGGAGGTCTGGTGCATGCTGTTCAGCGAGCCGGCCGGCGGTTCGGACCTCGGATCGCTGCGCACCACCGCACGGCTCGATGGCGACCACTATGTGGTGAACGGCCAGAAGATCTGGACCTCGCTGGCGCATAAGGCGAAGGTCGGTGTCCTGGTGGCGCGAACCGATCCGTCGGCGCCAAAGCACGCCGGACTCTCACAATTTCTGATCGACATGGACAGCCCGGGGGTCACCGTGCGGCCGATCATCGACATGTCCGGCAATGAGAACGAGTACAACGAGGTCTTCTTTGAGGATGTGATCGTGCCGGCCGACCGGCTGCTCGGCCAGGAAGGCGAGGGCTGGGCGCTCAGCATGCGCCAGCTGCAGACCGAGCGCGTGGCCCTTTCCAAGCCGGGCGCGATCTGGGGTTCGGGACCATCGGCGCGCGAACTGATCGCGGGCCTCGATGCGGTCGGCGCCCTCGACGACCCGCTGGTCCGCGACGAGGCGGCCCGGATCTACATCGAGGGCGAGATCCTGCGCCTCTTGGCCTATCGCTCGCTCAGCGACCGGATGAACGCCAAGACGCCTGGGCCGGAAGGGGCGATCCGCAAGATGCTGGCCGCGCCGCACGGCCAGCGCGTCGTCGACCTCGCCAAGCGCGTCCAGGGTCCGCGCGGGTTGATGGACGGCGCCGCGGCGTTCCCGGCCAAGGGCGAGCGCCGGGGCATGTTCGATGACTGGGACTACGCGTTCTGGTTCAGTCCGGCGGTGACCCTCGGCGTCGGCACCCAGGAGATCCTGAAGAACGTGGTCGGCGAGCGAATGCTGGCCCTGCCGCGCGAATACGATCCCTCCGCGCGCGGCCCGTGGAACCAAAGCCAGGGCGGAACGGCCCCGTCCAAGCCGGCGCGAGAGACAGCCAAGCCGGCGGAGGCGACGTCATGAACTTCTCCCTCAGCGACGACCATCGGCTGCTCAAGGACTCCGCGAAGACCTTTCTCGACGCCGAGGTCAGCCTGAAGCCGCTGCTGGTCCCCGGCGCCACGGTCCGCGACGCCGGCTACGCCGACAACTGGGCCAAGATCGCCCAGATGGGCTGGGCCGGCCTGCTGATCCCCGAAGAGTTCGGCGGCGCCGGCCTGGGCTGCATCGACCTGATCATGATCGTCGAGGAACTCGGCCGCACGCTGACGCCCAGCCCGTTTCTCGGAACCCTGCTCGGAACGCTGGCGGTGATGAAAGGCGGCGACGTCGCCCTGCAAACCCGCATCCTACCGCAAGTCGCCGCCGGCGAGATCGCGCTGGCGCTCGCCGCCGCCGAGGCGGATGGCCGCGAGGACGGCCCGGACCAGGAAACGACCGCGGTGCCCGACGGCGCCGGCTGGCGGGTCAACGGGCGCAAGAGCTTCGTCATCGACGCCGCCGCGGCGCAGATGCTGGTGGTGGCTGCGCGGGTGGGCGGCGAGCGTCGCCTCTTCCTCGTCGACGCCCGCAAACCCGGCGTCGAGGTGGCGCTCGAACCGTGGCGCGACATCACTCGCCAGGTTTGCACAGTCACGCTCCAAGGCGCCGAAGCCGAGCCGCTTGGCGGCGAGGGCGTCTGGCCTTGGGTGCGCGACCGCGCCCTGCTGGCGCTGGCGGCCGAGAACGCCGCCGGCATCCGCCATGTGCTGGACGTCACCGCCGCCTATGCCCGCGAGCGCGTCGCGTTCGGCCGGCCGATTGGCGCCTATCAGGCGATCAAGCACGCGCTCGCCGACATGTTGGGCCAGGCGGAGGCGGCGGCCGCCGCTGTGCTCTATGCCGCCTGGGCGCTCGCCGAGGAGGACGCCCGCGCACCGCTCGCCGCGGTCATGGCCAAGGCCTATTCGAGCGACGCCTATGTCGAGGCCGCCCACCGCAGCATCCAGATCTTCGGCGCCATCGGCTTCACCTGGGAGATGCCGAACCATCTCTATCTGAAGCGGGCGCGCGCCAACGCCGAGATGTTCGGCGCCTCCCGCGAACACCGCTCGCGCGTGATCGACCTGGCCCGCGCGGAGCTGGCTGCATGAGCTCCGCGACCGCCGATGCGCCGATGTCAGGACTGACGGTCGTTGACTTCAGCACCCTGGTCGCCGGGCCTTGGGCGACGCGGCTCATGGCCGACTGCGGGGCCGAGGTGATCAAGGTCGAGACTGTCGGCGAAGGCGATCTGCTGCGCTACGCCCCGCCGATCGTGGACGGCATGAGCCGTGTGTTCGCCCAGTTCAACCGCGGCAAGAAGAGCATCGTGCTGGACCTGAAGTCCGCCGATGACGTCCTCACCGCGCGGCGGCTGATCGACCAAGCCGATGTGGTGATGGAGAATTTCCGTCCCGGAGTCATGGACCGGTTCGGCCTCGGTTTCGCGCAAGCCGCCAAGCGCAACCCGCGGCTGGTGTACTGCTCGATTTCGGGCTTCGGTCAGGACGGCCCTCTGGCCGGCGAGGCGGCCTATGCGCCGGTCGTGCACGCGATGACCGGTTTCGACATGGCGGTGCTGGCGGGCCAGGACGATGGCGCCGCGCCGCGGGCCGCCAGCGTGATGATCGCCGATGTCGTCGCCGCTTCCTACGCCTTCGGCGCGGTCCAGACCGCTCTGCTGCGGCGCGAGCGTTTCGGCGTCGGCGGCTTCGTCGACGTCAGCTTGATCGAGTCGATGCTGAGCCTGGTGGCGATCCAACTGCAGGAGGCCCAGGCCCC
>DATNIH010000271.1:0-14169 GCA_035604515.1 Caulobacteraceae bacterium
TGGACCAGCTGCGCGCGCTGGCCGCCGCCTCGCCCGCCGCCGCCTCGATCCAGGTGCTCGGGCAGCTGGCCGAGGAAGAGGTGGCCGCCCTGCACCGCCGCTCGCGGCTGTTCGCGATGCTCAGCACCGTCGAGGGCTTCGGCCTGGTGTTCGCCGAGGCCATGAGCCACGGCGCGCCAGTGCTGAGCGCCGACGCCGACGCCTCGACCGAGGTGAATCTCGACGGCGTGACCGGGTTTGCGGTCGATCGCACCGACCTGGCGCGGGTGGCCGATCGCATCGTCGCGGTGCTGACCGACGAGCGGCTGTTCGAGACGCTGTCGCGCGCTGCCTACGAGCGCTGGTCCAGCCAGTTCTGCTTCTCGGCGTTCCGCCGCCGCTTCCTCGGCGCCTCAGCGGCGGCCGGCGTACTGGCGCCGGCGCGCGAACCGGTGCACGGATGAAGGCCACGTCCGACGCCGTAATCGCTTCAGCCGGCGACGCTCAGGCAGGCAACAAGACCTGGTGGACCGAGCACACGATGTCCTACGACTGGAAGGACAAGATCGTCCGCCAGGAATTCTCCCGCGAATGGTTCGACGAGGTCGACCGCCGCTTTATCGAGTCGGCCCGCCACTTCGCCCACACCGAGCGGCCGTTCGGCCAGATCATCCCCTTCGACCAGATCGCCGGCAAACGCGTGCTGGAGGTCGGTTGCGGCATGGGCCTGCACACCGAGCTGATGGCCAGGGCCGGGGCCCAGGTCACCGCCATCGACATCTCGCCCAAGTCGGTCGCCGCCACCAGGGCGCGGCTGGCGCTGAAGGACATCGCCGCGGACGTACGTGAACTCGACGCCGAGATCCTGGACGCCCGCGAGGAATACGATTTCATCTGGTCGTGGGGCGTGATCCACCACTCGTCGCGGACCGGGCGCGTGCTGCGCAATCTCTACAATGCGCTGAAACCCGGCGGCGAGCTGCGCTTCATGGTCTACAGCCTCGACGGCATGCAGTCGTACGCGGTGATCGTCAGCCGCTATCTATTCGGCTTCTGGCGCGGCCGGTCGCTCGACGAGCTGCTGTGGCGGAGCACTGACGGCTACCTCGCCCGCTACTTCACCAAGGACTCGCTCTCCAACCTCTGCCGCACCTTCTTCGACGACGTGGACCTGCAGGTGTTCGGCCTCGAGACCGACGCCGTGCCGCTGCCGTCGGCGTTGCGCAAGCTGGTGCGGCCGCTGTTCTCCGACCGCTACATCGCCAAAGCCGTCCACAGGCGCGGCACCTTCCTCTTCGCCACCGCGACGAAGCCAGCAGGCGCCGGACCGGCATGACCAGCATCCCGGACATGCGCGACTTGATCGCCGGCTATCGGCGCGACCTCAATCGGGCGCTGGAGATGGAGGCGATGCAGGTTGTGCCGATCCTCGGCGCGGCGCTGCGCGACTGCTGGGCGCGGGGTAACACGGTCTATCTCTGCGGCAACGGCGGCAGCGCCGGCAACGCCATCCATCTCGCCAACGACCTCCTTTACGGCGCCGGCGTCGCGCATGGCGGCGGCCTCAAGGTCGAGGCGCTCAGCGCCAATCCGGCGGTGCTCACGTGCCTTGCCAACGACCTCGGCTACGACGAGATCTACGCCCAGCAGTTGCGGGTGAAGGCTGTCCCGGGCGACGTGCTGATCGTCCTCTCCGGCAGCGGCAATTCGCCCAATGTGGTGGCGGCGCTCGCGGTCGGCGCCGAGCGGGGCATGGCCACTTTCGCCATCCTCGGTTTCTCCGGCGGCCGCTGCAAAGCGCTGGCCCAGCACGCCATCCACTTCGCCATCGACGACATGCAGATCGCCGAGGACCTGCAGCTGGTCGTCGGCCATATCTGCATGCGGTGGCTCAACGCCAACCCGCCTCCCCAGGTGTCGCCATCCGCCACCTGATCACCGGCGTCGCCGGCTTCGTCGGCAGCCAGCTGGCCGACGCCCTGCTGGCCGACGGCGATGAGGTCGCCGGCGTCGACGACTTCTACCTCGGCCGCCGCGAGCACCTGGCCGACGCCCGTCGCCAGGCCGGCTTCAGCTTCGTCGAGGCCGACGTCAGCGATCCCCGCGTGGCGACGGACGCGTTCCGCAAGCTCTGCGGCGCCGCCGGCCCGCCCGACATCGTCTGGCACCTCGCCGCCAACAGCGACATCGCCGCCGGCGTCGCCGATCCGTCGCTCGACTTCGTGCGCACGCTCGCCACGACCTTCGCCGTGTTGCGGGCCGCCGAGGCAGTGGGCGCGAAGGCGCTCGCCTTCGCCTCGACCTCGGCGGTCTACGGCGAGACTGACCGGGTGCTGACCGAGGACCTTGGACCGCTGCTGCCCATCTCCGGCTATGGCGCCGCCAAGCTCGCGGGCGAGGCGCTGGTCAGCGCCGCCGCCGAGACCCAGCTCGAGCGGATCTGGATTTTCCGCTTCCCGAACGTGGTTGGCCCAAGAACAACCCACGGCGCGATGCACGACTTCGTCGCCCGGCTCGCCCGTCGGCCGGCCAGCCTGCGGGTGCTCGGCGACGGCGCGCAGACCAAGCCCTACCTGCATGTCACCGAACTGATCGGGGCGATGCGCTTCATCACCGCTCACGCTCAGGCGCGCCGCAACCTCTTCAACATCGGCCCCGACGGCGAGGGGACGCGCGTCAGCTTCATGGCTCAGGCGATCATCGATCGGATGGCCCCCGGCACCCCGATCGCCTACGCCGGCGGCGACCGCGGCTGGGTCGGCGACGTGCCGCGCTTCGCCTATTCGACCGAACGTCTGGCGCGGCTCGGCTGGCGCCCCCAACTCAGCTCGGACCAGGCAGTGCTGCGCGCGGCCGACGAGCTGACGGCGAGTGCGGCTGTGGGCCAGGACGCCTGAACCACATGGCGGAGCGGATCGAGCACCTGGCCATCGTCGCCGGCGGGGGCGGCTCGCGGATGGCCGCGACAGCGTTCGCCGACGTGCCCAAGGCGCTGATCCCAATCGGCGGCAAACCGGTCCTGCAGCATCAGCTCGAGCTAGCGGCCAGGTCGGGCGTCACGGACGTCACCCTCTTCGCCGGCCACCTCGCTGACCAGATCACCGCCTTCGTCGGCGACGGCTCGCGGTTCGGCCTGGCTGTCCGGACGCTGGTAGAGACCGCACCGCAGGGCAACGCTGGCGCCCTGGTTGCGGCGCTGGACCAGCTGCCCGCCGAGTTCTTCGTGCTCTACGGCGACGTGATTGCGGAGGTGGACTTGCGTCGCTTCGGCGCCTTCCACCTGGACCGCGCGGCCGACTTCACCGCCCTCGCCCACCCGAACGACCACCCGTTCGACTCCGACCTGCTGGACGTCGATCAGCACGATCGGGTTACCGCCATCCGGCCCTGCC
The DNA here is from genome assembly GCA_035604515.1 of Caulobacteraceae bacterium. Lineage (GTDB taxonomy): Bacteria > Pseudomonadota > Alphaproteobacteria > Caulobacterales > Caulobacteraceae > Acaudatibacter. The sequence goes on from DATNIH010000271.1 coordinate 3,372, forward strand.
CCCACCCCGAGGACGAATACTTCGCCAACCTGGTCAACGCCGCGCTCTACGCCGTCCGCCGCGACGCCCTGCGGCCGTTCGCCGGCGCGGCGAGGCTCGACTTCACCCGGGACATCCTCCCTGGCCTGGTCCGCAGCGAGGCGCGCGTGCTGGCCTACCGCTCGAGCGAATACATCAAGGACATGGGCACGCCGGCGCGCCTGGAACGGGTCGAGCGCGACTGGCGCGCTGGCCGGATCCGCCAGCCGGAGGGCGGGCGCGCGGCCGTGTTCCTCGACCGCGACGGCACGCTTAACGTCGAGCGCAGCTATCTCAGCCGGCCAGAACAACTGGCGCTGCTACCGGGGGCCGCCGAAGCCCTGCGTGCGCTGCGCGAAAGCGGCTTCCTGCTGGTGGTCGTCACCAACCAGTCCGTCATCGCCCGCGGCGAAGCCACCGAGGCCGACATCGCCAGGGTGCATCGCAAGCTGGAATGGGAGCTGGGCAAGGCCGGCGCCTTCGTCGACGCGATCTATCTTTGCCCGCACCATCCGGACTCCGGCTTCGCCGGCGAGCGGCCCGACCTGAAGATCGCCTGCGATTGCCGCAAGCCCGCGCCCGGCCTGATCGAGCGCGCCTGCCGCGACCTCGCCATCGATCCAGCGCGCTCATGGATGATCGGCGACCATACCCGCGACATCGAGACCGCGCGGCGGGCGGGCCTGCGCTCGATCCTGGTGCGCACCGGCTTCGCGGGCCGCGACGGCGGCTTCGACGCGCACCCGGACCACGTCGCCGACGACGTTCTGGCGGCCGCCAGATGGATCGCGCGGGAAGCCGCAGCGGTGGCGGCATGATCATCTCCCGCACGCCCTTGCGCGTCAGCCTGTTCGGCGGCGGCTCCGATCTGCCGGCGTTCTATCGCCGCCACGGCGGGGCGGTGCTCTCCACCACCATCGACAAGTCGGTCTACGTCACCGTCAGCCGCAAGTTCGACGATGCGGTGCGGGTCAGCTATTCGCGCACCGAGGAAGTCAGCCGCGCCCAGGACGTCGAACACCCGCTGGTGCGGGAGGCGCTGGCGCTGCTGGACATCCAAGGCGGCGTCGAGATCACCTCGGTGGCCGACATTCCGGCGCGCGGCACGGGGCTTGGCTCCTCCAGCGCCTTCACCGTCGGCTTGCTCAACGCCCTCCACGCCTACCACGGCCGCCACGCCCCGGCCGACCAATTGGCCAAGGAGGCCTGCCTGATCGAGCTCGAGCGCTGCGGCGAGCCGATCGGCAAGCAGGACCAGTACGCCGCGGCGTTCGGCGGCCTCAACCTCATCCGCTTCCACGCCGACGAGACGGTCGACGTGACCAAGGTGATCTGTCCGCCGGACGCGCTGGGCGAGCTGCAGCGCCGGCTGCTGTTCTTCTACACCGGGACCACGCGCTCGGCCTCGGCGCTGCTGGCCGAGCAGTCCGCCAAGCTGGCGTCGGAGGAGTCCGCGCTCAGCGACACCCGGGAGCTGACCTGCTTCGCCGAGGCGGCGTTCAAGGCGCTGTGCAGCGGCAACATCGAGCCGTTGGGGGCCATGCTGCACCAAGCCTGGCGGCTGAAGCGCGGCCTCGCCAGCGGGATCAGCAATGAGGCGATCGACCTGGCCTATGACGCGGCGCTGGCGGCGGGCGCGGAAGGCGGCAAGCTGCTGGGCGCCGGCGGCGGCGGGTTCCTGATGTTCCTGGCCCCGCCCGAGCGCCACGACGCCGTGCGGGCCGCGCTCGGCGGCCTGCGCGAGACGCCGTTCGCCTTCGCCAGCCATGGCAGCAAGATCATCTTCGTCCACGAATGAGCGCGGCGCGGCGATGAGCGAGGTGATCCTTGAGCCTGGCCGGGTCGACCGCAACTACTGGCTCGACCTCTGGCGCTATCGCGAGCTGTTCCAGGTGCTGGCCTGGCGCGACGTGGCGATCCGCTACAAGCAGACCGCGATCGGCGTCGCCTGGGCGGTGATCCGGCCGGTGCTGACCGTGCTGATCTTCACCATCGTGTTCGGCCGGATCGCCAAACTGCCGAGCCACGGGGTTCCCTACCCGCTGCTGGTGTTCGCCGGCATGCTGCCGTGGACCTTCTTCGCCACCGCCCTCTCCGACGCCGCCAACAGCCTGGTCAGCAACGCCAACCTGATCGGCAAGGTCTACTTCCCGCGCCTGATCGTGCCCGTGGCGACGGTGGTGGCGGCGTTCGTCGACTTCTTCATCAGCCTGGCGGTGATGGCGGTGGTGATGGCCTGGTATCGGTTCGCGCCGGACTGGCGGGTCGTGTTCCTGCCGCTGTTCGCGCTCGTCGCCGTGCTCGCATCGCTCGGCCCCGGGCTGTGGATCACCGCGGTCAACGTCCGCTACCGCGACTTCCGCTATGTGATCCCATTCCTGGTCCAGTTCGGGCTCTACGTCTCGCCGGTCGGCTTCAGCTCGAGCGTGATTCCGGCGCAGTGGCGGCTGATCTACGCGCTCAATCCGATGGTGGGCGTGATCGACGGCTTCCGCTGGTGCCTGCTGGGCGCGGCGATCGACTGGCGCGAGCTCGCCATCAGTCTGACGGTGGTGGCGATCAGCCTGTGGATCGGCCTCGCCCAGTTTCGCAAGTTGGAAAAGACCTTCGCGGACGTGCTCTGACGTGCCGTTCGAAGCGCCGATGTCCGACGTCGCCATCAGTGTCGAGGGGCTCGGCAAGAGCTACCTGATCGGCCACCGCGCGGGGCGCGAAACCGAGTCGTTCCGGGAGATGCTGGTCAGGTCCATGCGCGGCGCCGCGCGGGGCGCCCTCGACGTCGTCCGCGGGCGCCAGATCGTCACCGGCGACACGATCGAGGAATTCTGGGCGCTGCGCGATGTCTCGTTCGAGGTCAGGCGCGGCGAGGTGCTGGGCGTGATCGGCCGCAATGGCGCGGGCAAGAGCACGCTGCTGAAGGTGCTGAGCCGCATCACCGAGCCCACCGAAGGGCGCGCCGTGATACGCGGCCGCATCGCCAGCCTGCTGGAGGTGGGCGCCGGCTTTCACCCGGAGCTGACCGGCCGCGAGAACATCCAGCTCAACGGCGCCATTCTCGGCATGACCCGCGCCGAGATCGCCGCCAGGTTCGACGAGATCGTCGACTTCGCCGAGGTCGAACAGTTCCTCGATACGCCGGTCAAGCGCTATTCGTCGGGCATGTACGTGCGCCTGGCTTTCGCGGTCGCCGCGCACCTGGAGCCCGAGATACTGATCGTCGACGAGGTGCTGGCGGTCGGCGATCTGGCGTTCCAGCGCAAGTGCCTGGGCAAGATGCAGGACGTCGCCCAGCACGGCCGCACCGTGATCCTCGTCAGCCACAACCTGCCATCGGTGGTCGATCTCTCGGACCGGGCCATCCTGCTCGAAGGCGGCAGGGTGGCGATGGCCGGCCCGAGCCACGACGTCGCCTCGCACTTCCTCGGAAGTCTGCGTTCGGAGCTCGCCGCCGGCGACATCTCGGCCTACCGCCACCCCTACCGCGACGAAGGCTGGGTCGACATCCAGGCGGTGAGCGTCGGCGGCGATCCGCTCGGCGGCGCGGTGGTCCAGCCGGGCGAGGCGGTGCAGGTCGACGTCGAGCTTGCCGTCCACCGGGCGGTCGAGGACGGGATCGTCGTCGTCAACGTGCTCGATGAGCGGCTCGAGATCGTCGCGACGTTCATGTCCTCCGACGACGGCCACTACGTCTCGGTCGAGCCGGGAACGCACCGCGTTCACTGCGAGCTCGGCCCGCTGCCGCTGGCGCCCGGAACCTATCTGATCAGCGTCGGGGCCGCGCCGACCGGCGGGCGGCTCGCCTGGGATGCGGTCAAGGCGCTGCCGGGTTTCCGGATGGGCGGCGAACAGAGCGCCGCGTGGCTTCGCTGGCCCGAGCGGCCCGGCGTCGTGTTCCAGGATCGCTCGACATGGCGCTGACGCCACCCCTGAAGTCCGGGTTGCGCAAAGCCGCGCGCGCGCTCGGCTACAGCATCCAGCGCCTCGACGCCGAGCCGCCGCCGCATCCGCTCGAGCGCGAGGCGGGCTATGCCGGGATTCTGTCCCGCGTCGCGCCCTTCACCATGACCAGCCCAGAGCGGATCGGGGCCCTGGTCGACGCCGTTCGTTACGCGACCGCCGCGAACATCCCCGGCGCGATCGTGGAGTGCGGCGTGTGGCGCGGCGGCTCGATGATGGCGGCGGCGCTCGCGCTGCTCGAGACGGGCGACATCCGCGATCTCTATCTGTTCGACACCTTTGCCGGGATGACCGCACCGACGGCGGACGATGTTGATCACGCCGGGCTCGATGCGGCCGGCCCCTACGCCGACTCGATGGCCGACGACCACAACGAGTGGTGCTACGCCAGCCTCGAAGACGTGCGTCGCAACCTGCTCTCCACCGGCTACCCGGCGGAGAACTGCCACTTCGTGCAGGGCGACGTGCTGCAGACGATCCCGATCGACGACATGCCGGATATCGCCGTGCTCAGGCTGGACACCGACTGGTACGAGTCCACCCGGCACGAGCTGACGCACCTCTATCCGCGCCTGTCGAAGTCGGGCGTCCTGATCATCGACGACTACGGTCACTGGCAAGGCTGCCGCAAGGCCGTCGACGAATACTTTAGCAAGCAACCGCTGTTCATGTTCCGCATCGACTACACCGGCCGGATGGCGGTGAGACCTTGATGCGCGCGGGTCCCGACAGGCGCCGCTGACGCATGGGCATCAGCGTCCACGGCGCCAAGTTCCTGCTCCACGCAAGGTCTGTGGGCGTGGACTTCACAGACATGGCGATGATCGGCCGGCAGGGACTGTTCGTGACGCCTGCCGAAATGCGCCAGGTGTTCGACGCTTTCGGCGAGACGCCGGCCGCCGGCGAGATCGATGCGATCTGCGACGGCGGCTTTGCCGAGGCGTTCTTCACCCGCCTGGGCGCGAGGCGAACCGACTCGTTCGACGCCTCGGACTTCGAGGCCGCGACGTTCACGCACGACATGAACGCGCCCATTCCCGAGCGCTTTCACGAGCAGTACTCGACCGTGCTGGACAGCGGCACGCTGGAGCACATCTTCAACTTCCCCAACGCCATCAAGAACTGCATGGAGATGGTGCGCGTCGGTGGTCATTTCGTCTCGATCACGCCCGCCAACAACTTCTTCGGCCACGGCTTCTACCAGTTCAGCCCCGAGCTCTATTTCACCGTGCTTTCGCCGGACAATGGCTTCGAACTGCGCACGATGATGGCCTTCGAGGAGACCCGAAACGCCGTCTGGTACGAGGTCAGGCGCCCGCAGGACGTGCGCGAGCGGGTGACGCTGCTAAACGCCGAGCCGGTCTATCTGTGCATCATCGCCCGGCGGAGCGAGCGCAAGCCGATCTTCGCCTGCCCGCCGCAACAGAGCGATTACGTCGTGCGCTGGAACGGCGCGGATCGGCCGGCCGCGGCCGCGCCGGCAGGACCCCGCCCACTACCGATCCGCCTGGCCAAGCTGGTGCTGCCGTTCGCGGTGCGCCAGTCGATCCGCAAGGCGTTCACCCGGCCGCCGCCGCCGGCGAAGCCCGGCTTCGATCCCAGGTTCTTCCGCCGCATCGGCCCGCGGCCCCGCCAGTTGCCGGGCGCCGGACCGAACGCGGCCAGCCGCGATCGGTCCTCCTAGCAGGCGTCCGAGATGTGCGGGATCTTCGCGTCCGCCGGGTTCGAGCCCGACCCGCGCTGCATCGACATCGTGCGCCACCGCGGCCCGGACGGGCAGGGCTGGCAGGTGTTCGAGAGCCCGATGGGGCCGGTCAGTCTCGGCCATCGCCGCCTGGCGATCATCGACCTCGACGCGCGCGCCAACCAGCCAATGGCCAGCGCCGACGGCCGGTTCTGGCTCACCTACAACGGCGAGATCTACAACTACCTCGAGCTGCGCGACGACTTGTCGAAGCAGGGCGTGAGCTTCACCACCCAATCCGACAGCGAGGTGCTGCTGCAGGCCTACGCGACCTGGGGCGAGGCGGCGCTGGAGCGGCTGCGCGGCATGTTCGCCTTCGTCATCTACGACCGGGAGCGGCAGAGTCTCTTCGCCGCGCGCGACCGCTTCGGCATCAAGCCGCTCTACTATTTCGTCACCCGGCGGGGCGTCGCCTTCGCCTCCGAGATCAAGCAGCTGCTGGGCCTGCCCGGCTTCAGCCGCCGCATGAACCTCGAGCGCGCGGTCGACTACCTCGACGTCGGCTTCACCGACCACACCGAGGAGACGCTGTTCGCCGACGCGCGGCAACTGCGCGGCGGGCAGTGCCTCACCGTCGATCTGCGCGACTGGCGGCCGGAAGCGCTGGGGCCTCGGCGCTACTACGAGCTGCCACGCCGTCCGCTGGAGAAGATGAGCGAGGCCGAGGCGGCGCAGCGGTTTCGCGGCCTGTTCGAAGACGCGGTGCGCCTGCATCTGCGCGCCGACGTCCGCGTCGGGTCATGCCTTTCCGGCGGGCTCGACAGCGCCTCGATCGTCGCGGTGATGGCGCGGCGCCTGCAGGGCGCCGGCGCCCCCGTGCCGGTGCACACCGTGACCGCCTGCTACGACGATGCGAGCATCGACGAGCGCTCGTTCGCCGAGGCCGCCGTGGCCGCCGCCGGGGCCGAGCCGCACTACATCTACCCCACCGCGCAGGGCGTTTTCGACGTCGCCGAGAAGCTCACCTGGCATCAGGACGAACCTCAGTACAACACCAGCATGTACGCCCAGTGGTGCGTGTTCGAGGAGGCGCAGCGTCAGGGCGTCAAGGTCATGCTCGACGGCCAGGGCGCCGACGAGCAGCTGGCCGGCTACCACTACGACGCCTTTCCGGTGCAGTCCGGCGCGCTGGTGCGCCAGGGCGACGTGTTCGGGTTCCTGCAGCTGCTGCTGGAGCGCAAGGTCTGGCACGGCCATTCGATCGCCGGCCAGCTGCTGACCGTGCCGAACCGCCCGCGGCTACCCGAGTTCGCGCGGCAATGGCGCCGGCGGCGACGGCCGGCCGAGGAAACGGAGAGGCTGAGCGACGCGGTCGCCAGCGCCCATCGCTCGGCGCAGGGCGCCTACGCGGCGACGCTGGAGCGAGATGACGTCGCCGCCGTCGACGACCTCGGCGGTCTCTGCGTCGCCAACCTGCTGGGCCTCAGCCTGCCCAAGCTGCTTCGCTACGAGGATCGCAACTCGATGGCGCACTCGATCGAGGCGCGCCTGCCGTTCCTCGACCACCCGCTGGTCGAGTTCTGCATCGGGCTGTGGGACCAGCACAAGGTCATCGGCGGCGACACCAAGCGGGTGCTGCGCGCGGCCATGCACGACGTTGTCCCGCGCGCCATCCTGACCCGGCGCGACAAGAACGGCTTCGCGACGCCGCAACAGGACTGGTTCCGCGGCGAAATCCGGCGAGCGATGGAAGACGGCGTGCATCAGACGCTGGGCCAGTTCCCCGAGCTGTTCAACCGCGACCGCGTGATCCGCTATCTCAACGCGGCGATGGCCGGGGATCGCGCCGCCGATCAAGGTCTGTGGATGATCGTCAACTTCGGCATCTGGGGCCGGGTGTTTCAAGTTGGCATGTAGCACCGTGTTCTTGTCGCCCGGGTCCGCGGTGCGTTGAACAGCCAGCTCGCCGTCTTCGCGATGCAGCTGCGCTCCGTGAGCGAGACCTTCATCCAGCGCCACTTCAGGGACCTGGCGCCGGGCGAGACGGTCGCCGTCTGCCGCCTGAAAGGCGCCGAAGGCGAGGCGCCGTGCGAGGCGTTCCTCGCCGACCAATGGGCGCTGCAGCTGCCGGTGCGCCTCGCGTGCCGCGCCGGGGCCGACCGAAGTCGGCTGCTGCAGGCGGCCGTCGCCCGGTTCCTGAAGCGCCATCGCGTGGGATACGTGCTCGGCGAATATCTCGACCAGTTCGTCGACTTCGTGCCGATGCTGGACGCCATGGGCGTGCCCTACGTGGTCCAGGGCCACGGCCTCGACCTCAGCAGCAGCATCAAGAGCGGCCTCGTCGGCGACCGCTACCTCGCCTACCGCTCAGCCCGCGCGGTGCTGACCCGCTGCGAATTTCACCGCCGGCGGCTGATCTCGATGGGCCTCGCGGCCGGCAACATCCACGTGAACCCAGGCGGGGTCGACATTCCCGCCACGATCCCGCAACGCCCGCCGGCCGCGTCGAAGCGGTTCCTGGCGATCGGAAGGATGGTCCCGCAAAAGGCGCCGATCCTGCTGCTGGAGGCGTTCAGGCTGGCGGCGAACCAGGACCCGGAGCTGACCCTCGACTTCGTCGGCGGCGGCGCCCTGTTCCCGGCGGTCCGCGAGTTCGTCGCCGGGTGCGGCCTGAAGGATCGCGTCCGCCTGCACGGCGCCGCGCCCGAAGCCGAGAAACGCCGGCTGCTCGCCGAGTGCGGGGTCTTCGTCCAACATAGCACGACCGACCCGGAAACCGGCGACGAGGAGGGACTGCCGGCCGCCATCCAGGAGGCGATGGCCAATGGCCTAGCGGTCGTCAGTACACGGCATTCCGGGATTCCGGAGGCGGTGATCGAGGGTGAGACCGGCCTGCTGTGCGACGAGGGCGACGTCAGGGCGATGGCGGCGGCCTTCCTCGCCGCGCCCGAGCGCGCCGGCGATCTGGGTGCGGCCGGCTACCGGCGCGCCGCCGCCAACTACGGCTGGGAACACGAGCGCGCGCGGCTGCGCGGCTGGCTGTTCGGCGAGGAGGTCGCGGCCGCTTGAACGGGCCACGCCTGCGCCGGCTCGCCGGTCTGGTGCGCAAGGAGCGGCTCTGTCCGCTCTGCGGCTGGCGCGGGTTCCGGTTCGAGCCGTACGGCAACCGCATGCTGCGCCGCAGTGATGCGAGCTGCCCGATCTGCGGCTCGCTGGAGCGCCATCGCGTCGCGCGGCTGCTGTTGGGCGATCGCCTCGCCGGACGCCACCGGGTGCTGCACATGGCGCCCGAGCCTTTGATGATCCCCTGGCTGGTTTCGCTCTCCTGCGACTACCTGAACGCGGACCTGAACCACCCCGCCATGCGTCGCCTGGACCTGACCGACACGCGCCTTCCGGACGCGAGCCGCACGCTGGTCTGGTGCTCGCACGTGCTGGAGCACATCGGCGACGACATGGCGGCGCTGAGCGAGGTGTTCCGCATCCTGGCGCCTGGCGGCCAGCTGGTGCTGCAGGTGCCGATCGGCGGCGAGACCACGCTCGAAGATCCTTCGGTCACCGACGATGAAGGCCGTCTACTGAGGTTCCTGCAGGAGGACCACGTGCGGCTCTACGGCCGCGACATCGCCGAGCGCATCGAGGCGGCGGGGTTCGCCTGCGAGATGCTCACCGCCGCCGCGCTGCCGCCGGCCGAGCAGCGGCTCTACGCAGTCGGCCATCCAGTGTTCCGCGAAGTGTTCCTGTGCCGGCGGCCGGCATGACGGCGACACCGGCCGTCTCGGTGATCACGCCGACGCGCAATCGCGCCCGGCTGCTGCGCGAGACGCTGGACTGCGTGGCGGCGCAAACCTTGCCCGACTGGGAACACATCGTCGTCGGCGACGGCGCCGACGCTGAAACCGCCGAACTGATGGCCGAGCGCACCGCCGCCGACCCGCGCGTCACTTTCATGGTCCGCCAGAGCCCCAACGCCGGCGCCAACGTCTGCCGCAACATCGGCATCGCCCTGGCCAGGGCCGATCTGCTGGTGTTCCTCGACGACGACGACGTGCTGGCCGCCGGCTGCCTCGCCGGCCGCGTCGAGGTGATGCGGCGCAACCCGGACCTCGACTTCGCGGTGTTCCGCGCGGAAGTCTTCGAGCACCAGCCGGGCGACCTGGGCCGGCCCTACCACCGCCTCGACCCGGCCGACGACCTGCTGCGCTTCCTGTCGCTCGACTGCCCGTGGCAGACGTCCGGCCCGATCTGGCGGCGGTCGTACATCGCCGGCATCGGCGCCTTCGACGAGGACCTGCAAAGCCTGCAGGACCTCGAGCTGCACGTCCGCGCCCTCTGTCGCCGCCCGCGTTACCTGATCGCTCCGACCACGGATCATTACGTCCGCGCCCAGCTCGATGCGGCTCGCACCAGCACGCGGCACTTCCACGATCCCGACGTCATCCGCAGCTCCGAGGCCGTTCCCGGCAAGCTGCTGGCGCACGTGGAACGCGCCGGCCTGCTCTCCTGGTCGCGTCGGCGCGCCCTGCTGGGACTGGAGTTTGGCGCCGCGGAGCGCTGGGTCGGCGCCGGGCGACTGGGCGAAGCGCTGCGCTCGTGGCGCGAGGCGTGCCGCCGCATGCGCGCGCCGGCGACGATCTCCGCCGGCGGGGCGCTGCTGCTGCGGCTGGCGCGGCTGCCGGGCGCGCAGAATGGCTGGCCGTCACGCCTGCTCAACAAATGGAAGGGCTGGGTGCGCTTTCGCCAGGAGCCCGCGCTTACGCCAGCCGGGCCAGGAACCGCCGCGTCCCGATGAACCTCAGGACAACCCTCGTCGAGCTGCGCGAGAGCGCTTCCAGATCCGACGTCGGGCGCCAGGCGCGGCTGCTGCGCCGGCGGCTGACCCGCGACAATGACCGGCTGCTGCGCGACCATCGCGCCGCCTCGGCGTGCCGCAAGCTGCAGATCGGCGGCGGCTGGCGGGTGCTGGACGGCTGGCTCAACGCCGACATCGAGCTGGCGCCCGGCGTCTTCCACCTGGACGCCGCGCGCCCCTTTCTGCTCGACGATGGCGAGTTCGGCTACGTGTTCAGCGAGCACATGATCGAGCACATCGACTATGCGGACGCCGCATCGATGCTGCGCGAGTGCCCCCGGGTGCTG
>DATNIH010000272.1:0-5930 GCA_035604515.1 Caulobacteraceae bacterium
CCGCCGCTGAATCCGCGGGAGGAACCGAAGCCGCCGGCGGAGCGAAACGCGGGCGCGGACCCGCCGCCGCGAAAGCCGCCGCTGCCGGCGAAGCCGCCGCCGCGAAAGCCTCCGCCATGGAAGTCACCGCCGCCGCCGCTACCGTGGAAGCCGCCCCCTCCGCCGCCGCCTCCGCCACCACGGTTTTGCGGACCGGCCGCAGCCGGCGTCGCCGCGACGCTCAGCGACGCGCAAAGCAGCGCCGTGACGCTCGCCCTCAAGAAATCGTGCACTCGCGCAACCTCGCAAGCGTCCCCGTGTCATGGGTTCAACGCACAAGCCGCGATCGGGCTCCGACGGCCCGGCATCCATTCGCACGGTTCCGCGTTCTGCCTGCGGACAAAAGCGTTTGGCCGGTCCGGCCGCAGAACTGGGAGGCATAAGGTGCGCAGGAACATGGCGGTCATGGTGGCCTTCGCCACGATGGCGGCGACAGGACTCAGCGCTTGCAATCGCGCGGCCGGAACAAGCAGCGACGGCATCGCCCTCACCGGCGGCGGCAAGTACTGCACGCCGTTCCCCTCGACCGCCGCCGCCTCAAACGCCACGACTGGCCTAGCGCCGGCCGCCAACAGCGACCCCGCGGTCGCCTTCGACGACTGCATCCATCGCTGGAGCTACGTGCTGGCGCCGTCACGCGATCCAGCTGACGTCGTCGCCCAGGCGTCGGTTGAGGCCTGCAGCTCGATCCTGGCCAGCTGGAGCCAGCAGATCGGTCAGGCATCGCAAGAGCCGGCTGACTACAGCCCGCGCGGTCGGAGCGCGGCGCCGCAGACGCCGGACCCCGAGACTCAGCGCATGCACGCCGCCGAGGGCCGCGCGCTGTTCTACGTGGTCCAGGCCAGGGCCGGCGGCTGCGCCGCCCCGCCGGCCAACACCCTGGTGACGCCGACGCTGCCCAGCTAGTCCACCCAGTCCAGCGTCCGGGCCACCGCCTTCTTCCACTGGCGGTATTCGTAGGTGCGTTTGTCGGCCGCCATCGCCGGGCGCCATTCGGCGTCCTGCCGCCACTGCGCTTTCAGCGTCGCCGTATCCGGCCAGAAGCCGACCGCCAGGCCAGCGGCGTAGGCGGCGCCGAGGCAGGTGGTCTCGGTGATCGCCGGCCGCACCACCGGCACGTCGAGCACATCGGCCTGGAACTGCATCAGGAGCGCGTTGGCGGTCATGCCGCCGTCGACCTTCAGCGCCGTCAGCGGCGCGCCGGCGTCGGCGGCCATGGCGTCGACCACCTCGCGCGTCTGCCACGCCACCGCCTCCAGCACCGCGCGGGCGATGTGGCCCTTGGAGACATAGCCGGTCAGCCCGGCGATCACGCCGCGGGCGTCCGAGCGCCAGTGCGGCGCGAACAGGCCCGCGAACGCCGGCACGAAGTAGCAGCCGCCGTTGTCGGCGACGCTGCGGGCCAGCGGCTCGATCTCGGCCGCCGTCGCGATCAGGCCGAGGTTGTCGCGCACCCACTGCACCAGCGAGCCGGCCACCGCGATCGAGCCCTCGAGCGCATAGACCGGCGCCTGGCCGGCGATCTGGTAGCCGACGGTCGTGAGTAAGCCGCTCGGTGAGGCCACCGGCCGCTCGCCGGTGTTGACCAACAGGAAGCTGCCGGTGCCGTAGGTGCACTTGCCCTCGCCCGGCGAGAAGCAGGTCTGACCGAACAGCGCCGCCTGCTGATCGCCCAGCGCCGAGGCCACCGGAACGCCCTCCAGCAGGCCCCGCGCCGGTCCATAGACCTCGGCCGACGGCCGGATCTCGGGCAGCACGGCGCGTGGGACGCCAATGGCGCCCAGCAGGCCGTCGTCCCAACCCAGGCTCGTCAGGCTCATCAACATGGTGCGCGAGGCGTTGGTGACGTCGGTGACGTGGCGGCCGGTCAGGTTCCAGATCAGCCAGGCGTCGATGGTGCCGAACAGCAGCTCGCCGCGCTCGGCGGCGGCGCGGGCGCCCGGCGTATTGTCCAGCAGCCATCGCAGCTTCGGGCCGGAGAAATAGGTCGCCAGCGGCAGGCCGCACGCTTCGCGAAAGCGGTCCTGGCCGACCTCGCCGCCTAGCGCCTCCACCAGCTTGTCGGTGCGGGTGTCCTGCCAGACGATGGCGTTGGCGATCGGCCTGCCGGTGGCCTTCTCCCAGACCACCGTCGTCTCACGCTGGTTGGTGATGCCGACGGCGGCGATGTCGGCGGCAGCCGCGCCGACCTGGGCGAGCGCGCCGGCGACCACCGCCTGCACATTGGCCCAGATCTCCAGCGCATCGTGCTCGACCCAGCCGGGGCGTGGATAGACCTGGCGGTGCTCCTTCTGGGCCAACGACACGATCGCGCCGGCGGCGTCGAACAGCATGCAGCGCGAGGAGGCGGTGCCCTGGTCGATGGCGGCGATGAAGCGTTGGCTCATGGCGCCGGAACGGATCATGCGACCCCGTCGGGGCGCAAGATCAAAAGCTCGCCATAGCCTTCCCTCCCCCTTGTGGGGAGGGTGGCCGAGCGCAGCGAAGGTCGGGTGGGGTGTCTGACGCGCCAACAAGCGTCGACGGCAACGCCAATACCCTTGCCCCTGACTCCCCCACCCTGATCGCTTCGCGATCTGTCCCTCCCCACAAGGGGGAGGGAAGAACGAGCGTTGACCGCCCTCCGCGCGGGACTATGGTTTCCCTGACCCATGCCACCAAGACGCCCGCCAGAGGCGCCCGGCCAGGAGGAACCAGATGAGCCTTGCCACCGACACGCCCGACGTCACCGGCGAATTCCGCAGCCCGGTGAACTCCGCCGCCCAGTCGAAGGGATCGATCCACGACGACGCCACCGCTTCGAAGCTCGGCTTCAAGGGCGGCACGGTCGCCGGCTCGATCCACATGGACCAGTTCGCGCCGGTGGTGCTGAAGCTCTACGGCGAGGACTGGTGGAAGCGCGGCAACATGTCTTTCTACTTCCGCCAGGCGACGGTCGACCGCGAGGCGGTGCGCGCCTTCGGCCGCGCCGGCGATCCCCACGCTCGGCTGTGGATGCAGAACGAGGCCGGCGCGCTGATCGCCGAGGGAACCGCCAGCTGCCAGGGCCACGACGAGGGTACGGCGGTCGAGAACCTGATGCAGAGCCAGACCATCGCCGGCGGCGAGGCGCTGCGCATCCTCAAGAACGTGAAGGTTGGCGACGAGGTGACCGATCTCGACGTCACGGCCACCCGCGAGGCGCTGGAACATCGCCTGGAGAACATCACCGAGCCCCTGCCCGTCTATCTGGGCGACGCGGCCGTGCTGCCGCCCTCGATGTTCGTCCAGCTGTTCCGCAGCAGCGCCCAGGAAGCGCTCTACAAGACCGACGGCCGCGCGGTCGGCCTGTTCGGCGCGATCGAGATCCAGCAGATCAATGGCCCGCTGCGCGCCGAGACGCCCTACAAGGTGCGCGCCAAGGTGCTGGCGCTCAGCGAAAGCCCCAAGACGGAGAACGTCTGGTACCGCGCCTGGGCCGCCGACCCCGCGACCGGCGCGGACATCGGCTCGATGTTGATGTACCTGCGCTACATGAAGGCCTCCTCGGCGCTGTACGCCGAATAGGACGCCTGCGGCTTCTGTACGCTTGAGCGTTGCCGGCGAGGACCTCTCTTCGGCGCGAAGCCACCCGCCGCGGCGCGGCGCGAGGAGCACGACGTCCGATGAAATACGGCATCGCCCTTCCGACCTGGTCCGACTGCTGGAAGCTGGTCAAACGCGCCGAGGACGCCGGCTTCAGCTCGGCCTGGTTCTACGACACCCAGCTGCTCAACGCCGAACTGTTCGCGGCCATGGGCGCGGCCGCGGTGAAGACCGAGAAGATCCGGCTCGGCACCGGGGTGCTCATCCCCTCGAACCGCATCGCCCCGGTCGCCGCCGCCGGGCTGGCGACACTGAACGCGCTGGCGCCGAGGCGGATCGATTTCGGCGTCGGCACCGGATTCACCGGCCGCCGCACCATGGGCCTGGCGGCGATCACGCGGGCGAACCTCCGGGAGTATCTGCGCATCGTCCAAGGCCTGCTCGCCCGCGAGACGGTCGAGTGGGATTTCGAGGGGCTGCACCGCAAGATCCGCTTCCTCAATCCGGAGACCGACCTGGTCAACACCACCGATCCGATCGCCCTGCACGTCTCCGCGATGGGGCCGAAGATGCGGACCCTCACCGCGGAGCTGGGCGCTGGCTGGCTGAACTTTGTTGGCGGGCAAGCCGGCGCGTTGCACGACGCGGCCGGCATGCGCGAAGCTTGGCAGGTCGCTGGCCGGGCTGAGGGGGCTATGTCGGCAACAGCGTTCTTTCCGGGCGCGGTCCTGGCACAGGGCGAGGCTTTCGATAGCGCCCGCGCGAAGGCCCAAGCCGGACCCGGCGCCGCGGTCGTGCTCCACGGCATGATTGAAGGCGGATTCGAAGACCTCTCCGCGTCGCTGCCACCGTTCCTCGCCGAGGTACTGGGGCGCTACCGCGAGATCTACCAGAGCTACACACCGGCAGACGCCCGCTACCTGACCCTCCACCGCGGGCACCTGATGTTCCTGCGCCCTGAGGAAGAGCCGCTGATCACCGCCGATCTGATCCGGGAGTTGACGTTCACGGGGACGCCCGACGCCCTCGCCGAGCGCGTCCGCGAGCTCGGCCGCGCCGGCTATACCCAGGTCGCCGTCCAGATCGCGCCGGGGCACGATGACGCGATCGACGACTGGGCGCGCGTGTTCGAGCGCGTCTGAGCCCATAACTTGTCATCCCGGCCGAAGCCGCGAAGCGGCGTAGAGCCGGGATCTACTTTGCGCCGGCGGGAGAAGTAGATCCCGGACGAGTCCGCTGCGCGGCTCTCCGGGATGACAAGGTTATGTATCTGAAATCACGCATGAAATGGATAGACTCAAGTGAGTGCGGACCCTACCGCGGGGCCTTCAGCCGGCGTTTGGAGAGGTGATAGGCCGGTGCGCCGTCCTCGACGCCACCGCGGCCCTGGACGTAGGTGCGCTGCCATTTCTCGGCCACCGCGCCCTGCTCGCGCTCGGCCAGCCGTTTGCCGAAGTCGGCGCGGCTGGCGCTCCACTCGTCGTAGGCGGCCTTCAGCTTCGGATCATCGTCCAACGACGCCAGCTTCGGCTGCACCGCGTCCATCAGGCCGTGCGGCGCCAGGGTGACGAAGCAGAACGGCTCGCCGGCCTCGAAGCGCACCACCCCCGGCTGGGTGAACTTCCAGTTCATGGTGAAGGGGAACGGCAGCCAGTCGGTTTCGACCAGGCCATCGAGCGCGACTATGCCGTGCTTGACCATGTTCGGCGCCCCGCGGGCCCAGCAGGCCCAGCCCGGCGAGGTGCGAAACAGCCAGCCGGTGTGGAAGGTGATCACGCCGTGGCCAAAGTGCGAGGTGATGTGGTGCTTCACCCGCTGGTCGCTGGAGCGGAATTGGATCGTGTTGAGGTCATCGCCGCCATACCAGGCCGCCTCGAAGGCGAACGGCAGGCTGATCTCCCAGCCGCTGGAGTTGGCGATCGAGAGCGGAATGCAGCGATAGGCGTAGCGCTCGCTGGTCATGTCCATCCAGTCGCGCTCGGGTCTGGCCGGGATCAGCTCCGGCGAGGTGGGCCACAGCTTGTAGCAGGTCAGCTCGGGCGGCCCGATCTCGGGGCCGGGCGCTGCGTTTCTGGGCGCCTCGGTCCTGGCCGGCTTCAGACGGTTCATCGTTCTACCCCACGCACGCTCTTGAAATCTGTAACCGAGTTTGGACAGGCGCCGCTACGCCGGATGCTTGTCTTGGCCGGCGCCGCCGCATAGTTCGGCCGTCCCAGCCGCAAGCGGAGCCATGCCATGATCCTGATCGGCCAGTTCGACAGCCCCTTCGTCCGGCGCGTGGGTGTGGCGCTGGAACTCTGGGGCGTCGACTTCGACCATCAGCCCTG
>DATNIH010000273.1:0-8301 GCA_035604515.1 Caulobacteraceae bacterium
CGCCATCCGTCACCTCACCAAGGACGGACACTACGGCGTCTTCTTCGGCAGCCGACAGATCGCCACCATCGACTTGACCAAACCCAAATCCGTCAGCGATGTCTCCGAACAGGTGTCAGCCATGTCCCCAGGCTGAACAACGAAGCCCGGCGATCCAAGAACGCGGGGCGCTGGGTTTCGGGGACAGGATACCTATCCCAGAGCTGATTTCAGAACGAACGGATGGGATAGGTATCCTGTCCCCGAAACCCCCCAAACCCCAACGCCCAGACGGCCATCTACTTCAGCTTGATCTCGGCCAGCCGCTCTTCGAGGTAGTCGTTGGCGGTGATCGGGACGGGATAGCGGTCGGGGCGCTCGGGGGTGATGCAGCTGGGTAGTGTCCGGATCAGGTAGTCCGGCGCGAAGTGCAGGAAGAACGGGGTCGAATAGCGCGCAACGCCACGGCGCTCGGGCGGCGGGTTGACCACGCGGTGGGTGGTCGACGGCAGCGCGTGGTTGGTCAGGCGCTGCAGCATGTCGCCGATGTTGCAGACGACGCTCCCGGCCGGCGGGTTGATCGGCAGCCAGGTCCCGTCGCGATCGAGCAACTCCAGCCCCGCCTCCTCGGCGCCCAGCAGCAGGGTGATGGTGTTGATGTCCTCGTGCGCCCCGGCGCGGACGTTGGGGCCGTCGAACGACGCCGGCGGATAGTGCAGCAGGCGCAGCACGCTGTTGCCGAGATGGGTGGTGGGCGCGAAGAAGCCGGGGTCGAGGCCCAGGTAGCGTGCGATGGCGCTCAGCGCCTTGTCGCCCAACGCCTCCAAGGCGCCGTAGAGCCAGGTCTCGTGTTCGCGAAAGCCGGCGACCTCGGTAGGCCAGACGTTGTCGGGCATGCGCTGGCGGTAGGGATGGCCCGGCGGCAGTTCGCGCCCGACGTGCCAGAATTCCTTCAGATCGTAGTGGGCCGCGCCCTTGGCGGTTTCGACCCCGAACGGGGTGTAGCCGCGCTGACCTGAAATCCCCTCGATTTTGTAGCGCCGCTTGACCGCGTCCGGCAGGGCGAAGAACGCCTTGGCGTCGGCGATCGCGGCGTCGATCCGCGCCTGGTCCAGCCCGTGGTCGGAGATCACCGCAAAGCCGTAGCGCGCGAATGAGCCGCCCAGCGCCTGCGCGAAGGCGTCGAAGTCGCTCGCGAACAGCGCGAACGACACCGGCGCGATGGCGCTCTGGCCAGCAGCATTCGGCACGAGGGTCTCGGTCACCGGGCGGGCCTCCTTGCGCCTCGTTCTAACCCGTTTGCGCCGGCATCCGGAACCAGCGGCGACGCGGCGGTTGAATTCGACCCTTTTCGGCGCCACAGAGCCTTCATTGTGCACTGCGGGAGAAGGCGATGGCCAGCAAGGTCCGCAACGCGGCCGGCGAGGCGCTGGAGGGCGTGCTCCGCGACGGCATGACCATCATGGCCGGCGGCTTCGGCCTCTGCGGCATCCCGGAGAACCTGATCGCCGCGATCCGTGACGCGGGGGCCAAGCACCTCACCGTGATCTCCAACAACTGCGGGATCGACGGCTTTGGCCTCGGCATCCTGCTGGGCGGCGGCCAGATTAAGAAGATGATCTCGTCCTACGTCGGCGAGAACAAGCTGTTCGAGCAGCTGTACCTTTCCGGCCAGCTGGAGCTGGAGTTCAACCCGCAGGGCACCTTGGCCGAGCGCATCCGCGCCGGCGGCGCCGGCATCCCCGCCTTCTTCACCAAGACCGGCGTCGGCACCCTGGTGGCCGAGGGCAAAGAGGTGCGCGAGTTCGACGGCGAGCTCTATGTGATGGAGCGCGGGCTGAAGGCCGATCTCTCGATCGTCAAAGCCTGGAAGGGCGATGCCGAGGGCAACCTCGTCTACCGGAAGACCGCGCGGAACTTCAATCCGATGATGGCCACCGCCGGCGCCGTCACCGTGGCTGAGGTCGAAGAACTCGTGCCGGTCGGGACGCTCGACAAGGACGATATCCACACGCCCGGCATCTTCGTCGACCGCATCTTCCAGGGCGCCGCGTTCGAGAAGCGGATCGAGCAGCTGACCACCCGGCCGCGCGTGGTCGCCGGCGCCGCCGCCGGGGAGGAAGTCTGATGGCCTGGACCCGCAACGACATGGCCGCCCGCGCAGCGAAGGAGCTGCAGGACGGCTTCTACGTCAATCTCGGCATCGGCATCCCGACGCTGGTCGCCAACTACATTCCCGACGGCGTCAGCGTCACGCTGCAGAGCGAAAACGGCATGCTCGGCATGGGGCCGTTCCCCTACGAAGGCGAGGCCGATCCGGACCTGATCAACGCGGGCAAGCAGACCATAACCGAGCTGGCGTCATCGTCCTATTTCTCGTCGGCCGACTCGTTCGCCATGATCCGCGGCGGCCACATCAACCTCTCGATCCTGGGCGGGATGCAGGTGGCGCAGAACGGCGACCTCGCCAACTGGATGGTGCCCGGCAAAATGGTCAAGGGCATGGGCGGGGCCATGGACCTGGTCGCCGGCGTGCGCCGCGTGGTGGTGGTGATGGAGCACAGCGAGAAGTCCGGTGCGCCGAAGCTGGTCAAGCGCTGCTCCCTGCCGCTGACCGGCGCCGGCGTGGTCGACCTGTTGATCACCGACCTGGCGGTGTTCGAGATCGACAGCGGCGGCGTGCGCCTCACCGAACTCGCCAGCGGCGTCGCGCTCGATGAGGTGCGGGCCAAGACCGAGGCGGATTTCGCGGTGGCGCTTTAGGACCGTCCTGCGGGCGCCTGGGGTGGCCGGACCTCAAGAAGATTGTCCACGAACAACACGAACGAACACGAACGGATTCGCGCCCGCACCCACATCATGTCATCCCGGCCGCAGCGTAGCGGAGGGCCGGGATCTACTCTGCACCGGCGGCGGCAAGCGGATCCCAGATGAGTCCGCTGCGCGGCTCTCCGGGATGACAATGAATGTGTGTTCGTGTTGTTCGTGTTGTTCGTGGACAAATTCTATTTTTTCCGCTCCGCGGCTTAGCGCCGGGCTATCGGCATGAATCCCTGGCCGACGAACATCTGCATCGTCCTCCGGTGTTTGCGGTCGAGCCAGATGGTGGCGATCTCGGTCTCGCCGGCGCTCTGGAACTGCGCCCGCATCGGCTTGGTGTGGACGCCGTAGCTGCTCACCGCCAGCACCCGCGCGCCGTCGGCCGCCGTCAGCGGAAAAGCCAGCTCGGCCTGGTTCTGGGGGTAGGGGCCCGCGAGCCAGGCGCGCAGCGGCGGGCCGTCCTTCCCGAAGTAGTCGCGGCCGTAATAGGCGGCGGTGTTGAAGAGCTCGCGCTCGTCGATGGCCACGGCGGTCAGCGGGCCGGCGAGTTGCTCGGCGCGGGCGCGGCCCATGATCAGCTGCGTCGCCTCGCGGCCGCCGCGCACGCCCTTCAGCGCATTGGAGAGCCCGATGCGGTCCGCCAGCCCGGGCGCGGTCACCACCGCCAGGCCGCCGAGCGCCAGGATCGCGTGGGCAGTCAGCACCGCGACCAGGATGCGCGGACGGCCCCAGCGCAGCATCCAGGCGGCGACCAGGATCGAGCCGGGCGCGAACGCCGCCGCCGCCCAGTTCGCCTTAGCGCCGGCCATGAACGCCTGGACCAGCACGATCAGCAGCGCCGGCGCGGCCCAGCAGAGCAGCAGGACGTCGGCTTCCTGCAGGCGTCTGCGCACGCCGAGCCAAACCGCGCCGCCCAGCAGCACCGCGAACGGGACCGGGCCGAACACCCCGAACTGGCTGCCGACGAAGGCGAGCGCCTCGAGGACGCCGCCCTTGCGGGCGCCCCAGGCCGCCTCCTGTTGCAGATGGCCAAACGAGGCGAAGCGATGGACCGCGTTCCACACAAGATTGGGCGCCGCCAGCAGCGTGAAGGCGGCGACGGCGGCCAGGATCGCCGGCCAAGTCCAGGCCCGCCGCGCCGGCTTGGACAAAGCCAGGTGCGCGGCGATGCCGATCACCGCGTAGAGGGCGGCGTACTTGGCCAGAAAGGCGAAGCCCAGCGCCAGGCCAAGCCACGCGGCCGGCGCCCAGCGCCGGCGTTCGGCGCTCTGCAGGGCGACATAGGCCCACAGCGCACCGGCCAGGCAGGCGACCAGCGGCGTGTCGGTCGACATCACGAAGGCGCCCAGCTGCACCGCGGGCATTAAGCCGTAGACCAGCAGGGCCGCGAGCCCGACCCGGGCGTCGTAGAGCCGCCGTGCGGCGCAGAACAGGAACAGCCCGGCCGCGCCGTGCAGCAGCGGCGACGAGAGCCGCACGAACGGCTCGGCGTCGTTCGCCAGCGTCGTCAGCCAGATGAGCCAGGCCACCAGCGGCGGCTTGGTGAAGTAGCCGAAGTCGAGCTGGCGCGACCAGAGCCAGTACTGCGCCTCGTCGGGATAGAGCTGCAGCGGGCTCAGGCGGATCGCCGCAAGCCTAACCAGGATGAAAAGCGTGCTCGCGCCGACCGCCCAGCTCCAGTTCGCGTCCGGCGAAGCGGCGCTTTCCACAGATAAGTCGCGGGGCGTCACGGCCTAGCCATGGTGGCCCGTGGCGGGGCCGTGCACAACCACTAGGCGCCGGAAACCAAAAGATTTTCAGCGTCGCTGTGCCGGTCGCACAACGTCATAAAACCGTTACATTTCCTTCGTGCATGGTTCAAACGGCGCGGATACACCGCGTCGTGATGAGCGCCGCGCATTGGGGCCCCGGCGACATCTGAGAGGGGATTCTCATGCTGATCAGAAAGCTCGCCGCCGGCGCGGCCATGAGCGCGCTCGCGCTTGCCGCCTCCACGGCGGCCTATGCGCAACAGACCACCGGCGCGATCCGCGGCCAGGTCACCGACGAAGCCGGCAAGCCGCTGAGCGGCGTCACCATCACCGTCACCCACGTGCCGACCGGCACCAAGGCGACCTCGGTGACGGGAACGGACGGCGGCTACAACCTGCTCAACCTGCGCCCGGGTGGGCCGTATACGGTCGAAGCCGCCGACGCGACCCACACACCGCAAAAGGTCGAGGTGCCGAACATCGCGCTCGGCGAGACCAGCGATCTCAACATCGCCATGACCGCCGGCGGCGCCAACGTCTCAGAGATCACCGTGGTGGCCTCGGCGTCGAAGGGCGGCATCAAGGTTTTGACTACCGGTCCGCGGACCGTGTTCGGCACCGAGCAGATCGCCGAACTGCCGTCGCTCAACCGCGACATCAAGGACCTGCTGCAGCGCAGCCCACTGGTGACCATCGACCCGACCAACGGCAACGCGCTGATCGTCGCCGGCTCCAACAACCGGGTGAACACGATCTATATCGACGGCGTGAAGCAGGCCGACGACTTCGGCCTCAACGCCAACGGCTATCCCTCGCAGAACGAACCATTCTCGATCGACTGGGT
Organism: Caulobacteraceae bacterium; assembly: GCA_035604515.1. Taxonomy (GTDB): domain Bacteria; phylum Pseudomonadota; class Alphaproteobacteria; order Caulobacterales; family Caulobacteraceae; genus Acaudatibacter. The sequence continues at coordinate 5,395 of DATNIH010000273.1, forward strand.
CCGCGATCTCGACTTCGAGGTCGCCCCCTTCGACGTGCAATACGGCGAGTTCCAGGGCGGCCTGATCAACGTGGTCACCAAGGAAGGCACCAACACCTTCCACGGTTCGCTCTACTACCAGGGCAACAATAGCGCCTACGCCGGCAAGACGTTCGTGCAGGATGACGGCGCCGACCAGCGCACCATCAACGTAACGCCGTTCTACAAGCAGACCTGGGGCGGCACGCTCGGCGGCCCGATCATCCCGGACAAGCTGTTCTTCTACGGTGGCTACGAGAGCTATCGCAACAGCGGCTCGCTGCCGAACCTGTTTGGCCCGCAGGACAGCAACTTCGGCAATAAGACCATCGGCGTGCTCACGTCAGACGTCAACTCGATCGTCAGCACACTGAAGACGGTCTACAACTACGACTCCGGCGACTTCAACATCAACTCGTCCGCGCAGACGGACGAGCGCTATTTCGCGCGGATCGACTGGAACATCACCGACAAGCAGCGGCTGATGGCCTCGTATCAGTCCGACGACGGCGTCACGCTCTCGAACGGCGGCACCGACAGCAGCAGCGCCCTGGCGCTGCAGTCGCAGTTCTACCATCTCAATCAGACGCTGAAGGCTTACAACGTCCAGCTCTTCTCCGAGTGGACTGACCAGCTCTCCACCGAGTTCGCCTACAACCGAAAAGAGGTCGCTTCGGTCCGTGCGCCGCTCGGCGGCACAACTTTCGCGCAATTCGCGATCCGCCTGGACACCGGCTCGACCGTGACCCTCGGCCCGGACATCTCCAGCCAGGCCAACGTGCTGCGCAACACCGACGAACTGTTCCGCTTCCGCGCTCACTACAAGATCGGCGACCACGTGCTGACCGCCGGCTACGAGCGCGAGAGCCTCAGCGTGTTCAACCTGTTCGACCAGGCCGCCAACGGCTCCTACATCTTCGCCACCAACACCACCGCGACGTCGGGCGTCCCCTGCTACCCTGGCTTCAACGTGTTCCAGGACCTGGCGCTGGGCCAGGCCTGCAGCGTCACCTACGCCAACGCCGCCAACAACCAGTCGAGCTCGGCGGCCGCCAACTGGGGCGATGTCGACAACATCGCCTACATCCAGGACGAGTGGAATGTGCTGCCCGACCTGGTCATTCGGCTCGGCCTGCGCGACGAATTCTACACCGATGCAACGGCGCCGACGCTGAACGTGCCGGGCTTCCAAAACGTCTACGGCCTCCCCAACACTTCGACGTTCGGCGGTCGCTCGGTGCTGATGCCAAGGTTCGGCTTCAACTGGCGTCCGAACGACAGCTTCACCCTGACCGGCGGCTTCGGCCTGTTCGCGGGCGGCGACCCCAACGTCTGGCTCTCCAACAGCTACACCAACACCGGCCTGCTCACCGGTTCCGTCAACTGCTCGCTGGCCGCCAACAAGGCGGTCCCGCCGGTCGCGGTCAACAGCTGCGCGGCGGCGGGGGGGACGACACTGACCGGGATCAATACGATCACAGGGTCGCCGCTGGTCACGCCGACCATCAGCGGTCTCAACACCGCCTCGGCCAACGTCGGCAGCGGCATTACCAACTTCGTCGACCCGGCCTTCAAGCTGCCGTCGACCTGGAAAGGCTCGCTGAGCTTCGTACAGCTGTTCGGCCTGCCGTGGATCGGCGACGACTGGCGCTTCCACGGCGACTTGCTCTACCAGTCGGTGGCCGAGGGCATCACCTGGAAGGACATCGCCCTCGCCGCCGTTACGCCGGGCACGGCCCCGGACGGGCGTCCGACCTACACCAACGCGCGCTTCGCCAACTGCGGGCCGACCAGCCACTCCTGCTACAGTCTGGAACTGACCAACGACCAGCTGGGCGGCGGCGTCACCTGGGATCTCGGCGTCGGCAAGACCTGGAACGACGGCTGGGCCAAGGGCCTCGACTTCGACGTCAGCTACACCCACTCCAACGTTGGCGAGACCAACCCCGGCACCAGCTCGGTGGCGCTCTCCAACTACAGCCAGTGGGCCATCAGCGACCGCAACAACCCCGTAGCTGCGCCGTCGAACTACAACATCAAGTGGCAGGCGCAGTTGAAGGTCGGCTACGCCCACGCGTTCTGGCGGGACTACCTCTCGAGCATCCAGGTGTTCGTCGAGGACCGCGCCGGCTTCCCGTTCAGCTACACGTTCGTCTCGACCGCCAGCAACAACGCCAACGCCGGCGATCAGATGTTCGGCGAAGACCAGGCGGTCGCGTTCCGCAACACCCAACTGCTCTACGTGCCGAAGGCGGACGCCACCGGCAACGTCACCGCCACCAGCGACCCGCTGGTCACCTACAATCCGACCAGCTTCAACGCCTCCACCATCGCCGCGTTCAACCAGTACCTGCACCAGACCGGGCTGATCAAATACAACGGTCAGATCGCGCCGCGAAACCAATGGCAATCACCGGACGTGTTGACCGGCAACCTGCGCTTCGAGCAGGAGATACCGGCGTTCTTCCCCACGCGCGCCCGCTTCAAGGTGTGGTTCGACATCGTCAACTTCCCCAACCTGCTGAACAAGAAGTGGGGCATCCTGCAGCAGAACCCGTTCCCGAACATCATCTCGCCGATCACCGCCAGCAACTGCCAGGTCAACGCGCCGACCAAGGTCACGCCCAGCGCGACGGCCTGCGCCAACGGCAACGGCAATTTCTACGAGTACGAGCAGTTCTTCCGCACCACGACGCCTTCCGCGGCGAACAACTTCGGTCTCAACAACATCACCAAGGCGAACCTGGACAACAGCTCCGACTGGTACATGGACCTCGGCATCAAATACGACTTCTAGCCGAGGGTCGAAATTCCGCTTTCCAGGGCGGCCCTTGGGGGCCGCCCTTTTCTTGCGCGGATCGATACTATCTAAGCGAGCCGATGACCGCC
>DATNIH010000274.1:0-22574 GCA_035604515.1 Caulobacteraceae bacterium
TCGCCGCGCACCCGCCGATCGTAGATGGTCAGGAAATAGCGGCCGCGGTCGGTCTCGAGCAGGAAGTTGGAATTCTCCACCCCCTCGGCGATGCCCTTGAACGAGATCGGTGTGCCGAGGTCATAGCGGGCTAGGAAACCCTCAAGCTCGGCGTCGCTGATATCGGTATAGACCGCCACCTACAGCTCCGGCGGGGCGCTGCGGCGCGTGGGGTCGACCGGGCTCATCAGGCCGACAGGATTGCCGTCCGGATCCTCGACGATGGCGTAGCGCGCGCCCCAGAACGTGTCGTACGGCGGCTGCAGGCCCTGCGCCCCCTCGGCCAGCAGATCGGCCCACAGCGCGTCCACCGCTTCGCGGCTCTCCAGCGCGATGCCGATGACGACCCGGCCCCGCTCGGCCGCGAAGCCGCGATTGTAGACCTGCGCGAAGCGCCGGCTGTCGAACTCGAGGTCGACGTCGCCGGCCGTGTTGGACGTGGCGTGGTGCGCGTGGCCGCCGATCTCCCAGACTCCGCCGGCCGGGATCTCGAGTCCGAGGCGGCGGTAGAACGCCAGGGTCTGCGGCACGTCGTGCGCGACGAGATTGATCTGACTGAACCGCGCTCCGGCCATCCGGCGATCTCCCTTGCCCGCTGGCCCCGGCATGGCGCGGGCGGGGGCGCGTGGTCAAGCAGCTAGAAACCTTGTTGTGGGACCGTTGGCCGCGGCGGCTTGAGCTCCGCCGCGAAGAGGGAGGATCGCCATGCCGCGATTCGCAGCCGCCCTGGCGCTGATTTTCCTGGCAAGCGCGTGCAAGCCGGCGGCGCCGCCGCAGCTCGACCCCAGCGCCGAGGTGATCGCCCGGCAGTTCTACGAGGATGTGCGCAATGGCGCCGACCTGAACGCCAACACCCATCTCGCCCACGAACTGAAGAACCCCACGTCTGAGGAGCAGCTGGCGATGTTCCGCTCGCTGATCCCCGACGAGCCGGCCCGCTCGATCGACCTGAACGACTGGGACGCCAAGGTCGACAGCACCGGCACCACCACGCGGCTGACCATCGACTACGGCTATGGCGACCGCACCCTGGTGGCGCAGACCGCGCTGTTCAAGTCGCCGGGGGGGACGACGCCGGTGATCGTCGGCTTCCAGGTCACCAGCAAGCCGCTGGCGGGTTAGGCGGCGGTCAGAACAGCACGCGCGGGTTCATGATCCGCTTGGGGTCGAGCGCTGCGCGCACGGCCCGCTGGGCGGCGACTTCGACCGGGCTCTTGTAGCTCAGCGCCTCGGCCGTCTTCATGGTCCCGAGCCCGTGCTCGGCCGAGATCGAGCCGCCCAAGCTCATGACGATGTCGTGCACCAGGCGGGCGGCCTCGTCGCGGCGGGCGTTGTGGGCCGGCGCATCGCCGCCGGGCGCAGCCAGCACGTCGTAGTGGATGTTGCCGTCGCCGACATGGCCGAAGGCGTCGATGCGCACGCCCGGCCAGCGCGCCTGGAGAGCGGCGCCGGCGGTTTCCAGGAACTGGGCGATGCGCGAGACCGGCACGGCGATGTCGTGCTTCCAGGCCGCGCCTTCGCTCTTCTGCGCCGCCGACTGGTTCTCGCGCAGGGCCCAGAACGCCTTGGCCTGCGTCTCGGTCTGGGCGATGGCGGCGTCCGTCACCAGCCCCGCCTCCATCGCCGCCTCCAGCAGCCGCTCCATCGCCGCCTCGGCGGCGCCCGGTTCGCCGCTGGCGATCTCGATCAGCACGAACCACGGCGGCCGGCTCTCCAATGGGGTACGGGCGCCGGGGATGTGGCGGATCGCCAGGTCCATGCCGAGGGCGCCGATCAACTCGAAGCTCTCGACGGCGCCGCCGGAAACCTCTTTGGCCCGCGCCAGCAGCGCGACGGCGTCGGCCGGGCTCTCGACGCTGGCGATGGCCACGGCGCGCGAGGGCAGGACCGGGAACAGCTTCAGCGCCGCGGCGGTGACGACGCCCAGCGTGCCTTCGGCGCCGATCAGCAGCTGCTTCAGGTCATAGCCCGTGTTGTCCTTGCGCAGGCGCTTCAGCCCGTCCCAGACCTCGCCGCTCGGCAGCACCGCCTCCAGGCCCAGCACCAGCTGGCGCATGGTCCCGTAGCGAAGCACGGCGACCCCGCCGGCGTTGGTGGAGACCAGCCCGCCGATGGTGCACGAACCCTCGGAGGCCAGGCTGAGCGGAAACCGGCGCCCCACCGCCGCCGCCGCCTCGTGCGCCTCGGCCAGCGTCAGTCCCGCTTCGACGATCAGCACGTCGTCGTCGACATTGGTCTCGCGGACCGCCCGCATCTTCTCCAGCGAGAGCAGGATCTCGCCGTCGGGGATCTGGCCGCCGACCAGGCCGGTGTTGCCGCCCTGCGGCGTGATCGCCGTCCCGGACTCGGCGCAGACGCCGACGACCGCAGCGACCTCGGCCGTGCTGCGCGGCAGCACCAGCAGTGGTGTCGTCCCGCTCCAGCGATCGCGCCACTCCACCAGCTTGGGCGCCAGCCGATCGGGGTCCTGGCTCCAGCCGCCCTCGCCCAGCACGGCTTTCAGCCGCGAGATCACGTCGGCGGGGACGGGGATGGTCATGGCGGCAGAATAGCCTTCGGACCGGCGTCCGGCCAATCTAAGCTCGCGGACATTTGGAACGCTGACATGACCCTTTCGATCAGGAATCCCAGAGTCGAGCGAAAGGCCCGTGAATTGGCCCGGCTGACCGGAAAAACCATCACACAGGCGATAGGAGACGCGCTCGTCGAGCTCTCAGCCGACATAGCCGGCCGCCCGGCGGAGCCGGTCGTTGATGGCCTCGCCAAGGTCTCGCTCAGGGATCGGCGCGATCGCGATCGCGGCAGGGAATAGGGCGTCCGCGGCGCGCAGGGCGGAGAACAGGCGCGCGGCGGCTTCCCGCAGATCGCCGGTCGGGCTGAGATTGAAGACCGCGGCGCCGGCCGGCGCGGGGCCGAACGCGAGGTAGGCCTCGCCGGGCCGCGGCGCCTCGGCGTCCAGCCGCAACGGCGCGCTGGGGGCGTAGTGGCGGGTGAGGCGGCCGGGCGAACGTCGGGCGTCGGCCTCGGCTTCCGCCAGCGGGCCGACCAGCGCCTCGATCTCGGCGCGGGTGATGGCGCCCGGCCGCAACAGGCGCGGCGGGCCATCCAGCAGGGCGACGACGGTCGACTCCAACCCGATGGCGCAGGCGCCGCCGTCGAGCGCGACGGCCGCGGCCTGGCCGGTTTCGGCGACTGCGTCGGCGAACGTGGTGGGGCTGGGGCGGCCGGAGCGGTTGGCCGAGGGCGCGACGATCGGCCGGCCGAACGCGGCGATCACCGCCTGCGCCACGGTGTGGGCCGGCGATCGCACCGCGACGGTGTCCAGTCCGGCCCTGGCGAGATCGCAGACCAGCGACGGATCGGCGATCGGCGCGACGAAAGTGATCGGTCCCGGCCAGAACGCTTCAGCCAGCCGGCGCGCGCGCTCGTCCAGAGCGGCGACGCGGGCCGCCATCGTCCAGTCGGCCACGTGGGCGATCAGCGGATTGAACCGCGGCCGGCCCTTGGCCTCATAGAGCCGGGCGACGGCCGCGGGGTTGGCGGCGTCGGCGGCGAGGCCGTAGACGGTCTCGGTCGGCAGGATGATCAGATCGCCGGCCGCCAGGGCGTCGGCCGCGGCTTGGGCCTGCACCGTCGCTATGGCGTCCGATGCGCCGTCAGGTCGATGTTCACCGTCGCATTGGCCGGCACGGTGTCGGTCGCGGCCCACTCGCCCTGGCCGACGCCGAACGCGAGTCGGTTCAGGGTGATGGCGCCGGTCATGTGCGCCGCGGCGCCGTTGATCGCGAGCGCGAAGGGCAGGTTCAGCGGCTTGGCGACGCCGCGGATGGTCAACACGCCGACGGCGACATAGCGGCCGGGTCCCGCCGCCTGGAAGCTTCGGGCAACGTAGCTCGCCCGCGGGAAGTGGCTGGTCCAGAACCAATCCTGGTCCGGGATCTCCGCATCACGATCGCCGTTGCCGGTCGACGCCGAGGTGATGTCGATGGTGGCGGCGACGTCGGAGTGGGCAGGGTCTTTCGGGTCGAAATGGATCGCCGCATCCCAGCGCGCGAAGCGGCCGGTGAAGGCCTGGCCGCTGACGGACGAGGCGAAGGTGAGCCGCGAGGCGGCCTTGTCGACGACCCAGGTTGGCGGCGCGGCCATCGCCAGGGCCGGCGTCAGCGCGAGGGCGGCGGCGAGCAGCAGAGGGGCGCGCGCGCTCACGTCGCGGCGCCGGCCTTGCGGCGCAGCAGCGGAATCATCCGCGCCAGCACGTCGTCGCGGTCGATCAACTGGTGTTTCAGCGCGGCGGCGACGTGCAGGGCGATGGTGGCGTAGGCGACCCAGGCGAGAAGCTCGTGCGTCGTGCCGAAGAGCTTGTGCGCATCGTGCAGCTGATCCGGGTCGGCCGGGAGAAACGGAAAGGTCGGCCAGGGGATGGTCCAGTAGAGCACGGTCGGGTGCACCTTGATCAGCGGGCTGGCCGACACCATCGCCCAGCCGGAAAGCGGCATGGCGAGCATCAGCAGGTAGAAGACGGCATGGTTCGCCCTGGCCGCCCACTTCTCCCAGGGACGCATCGTCTCCGACAACGGCGGCGGCGTGTTGACCAGCCGCCAGCCGATGCGGATCAGGGTCAGCAACAGCACCGTGATGCCGATCGACTTGTGCAGCTGCACCGGGGTGACCTGGGCGGCGCGCGGCAGCGTGCCGAAGTACCATGCGAGCCCGATGTTGGTCAGCATGGCCAGCGCGATCAGCCAGTGCAGGCCGATCGCCACCGACGAATAGGTGGAGCGCGGAGCGTGCGCCGATGCGAGTGGTTGGGCGGCGGCGGTCATTTCTTCTCGAACTCCGCCTCGATCTGCAGCGTCACCTCGTCGCCGACGAGGTTGTTGAGGTAGGTCGAGCCGAAGTCGGATCGCTTGATCGTCGCGGTGGCTTCGAATCCGGCGGCATGACGCCCGAACGGGATCGGCAGCACCTCGTGCCCCGCACCAATCAGCGTGACGTTGAAGGTCACCGGCTTGGTGACGCCCATCAGCGTCAGATCGCCGGTCATGGTCCCCTGATTGTCGCCGGTCTTCTGCATCTGGGTGGCGGTGAAGGTGGCCTTCGGGAACTTGCTGGCGGAAAGGAACTCCTCGGCGAACTGCTTGCCATAGTCGGCGTTGACGTCGAGCGAGGCCGGATCGACGCTGGCGGTCAGCCGGGTCGCCTCCGGCCGGGCCGGATCGTACTCGAAGTTGGCGTCGAGGGTGTCGAACCGCAGCGTATAGAGCGAAACGCCCATGTGTGTGACACGCGCGATCAGGCTGGCGTGCCTGGGGTCGAGCACGTAGCGGCCACCGGGAAAGTCGGGGGTTCCCGGCGTCGCCGCCGAGGCGGCCAGGGGGATGGCGAGGGCGAGCGCGACGAGCGCGCCCGAACGGCGTCCAGTCATGGAGGCCCTTTCAGACGATGATCCCGCGTAAGGCAAGGGGATGTGGCGATCGTGACGGTTTTGAGCCGCGCTTGTTCCGACTCATCACGAAGCCGTGATCGTCGGACGCTTCGTCGTAACGGCTGGCCTTGCGCGGTCGGCACGCTAGAACGGCGAAACAAGCGGTAAGGGACGGCCATGACCTACAAAGCTCCGGTTCGCGACCTGACGTTCGCCCTCGAAGAGGCCGCGGACTTTGGCCGCCTGGGCGCGGCGTTCCCCACGGCTGACGCCGAGACTGTGACGGCGGTGCTGGACGCCGCCGGCGAGTTCGCCGCCGAGGTGCTGGCCCCCCTCAACCGCACCGGCGATGCGGCGGGCGCGCGCTACGAGAACGGCGGCGTCGTGGCCGCGCCAGGCTTCGGCGCAGCCTATCGCCAGTTCGCCGCCGGCGGCTGGAACAGCTTGTCGGCCGATGCGGCGTTCGGCGGCCAGGGCATGCCCAAGGCGCTCGAGATCGCGGTGTTCGAGATCCTGCAGGCGGCCAACCTCAGTTTCGGCCTCTGCCCGATGCTGACCCTCGGCGCGATCGAGGCGATCGAGAAGAAAGGCGACCAGAGCCAGAAGGCGCTCTACCTGCCGAAGCTGGTTTCCGGCGAATGGACCGGGACCATGAACCTCACCGAGCCGCAGGCCGGCTCGGACCTGGGTGCGCTCACCACCCGCGCCGAGCCGGACGGCGACGGCGGCTGGCGCCTTACCGGCCAGAAGATCTTCATCACCTGGGGCGACCACGACATGACGGACAACATTGTCCATCTGGTGCTGGCCCGACTGCCGAACGCCCCGCCCGGTTCGCGCGGCATCTCGCTGTTCCTGGCGCCCAAGCGGCAGGTGAACCCCGACGGCTCGCTGGGCGAGGCCAACGGGGTCACCTGCGGCTCGATCGAACACAAGCTCGGCATCCACGCCTCGCCCACCTGCGTCATGCTCTACGAGGGCGCCCAGGCCGAGCTGGTCGGCGCGCCCAACGGCGGGCTGGCGGCGATGTTCGTGATGATGAACGCCGCGCGGCTGCAGGTCGGGACCCAGGGCGTGGCCATCGCCGAGCGCGCCTATCAGCAGGCGCTGAACTATGCGCTCGAACGCAAACAGGGTCGTTCGGCCTGGACCGGGACCTATCCCTCGCGCCTGTTCGACCATCCGGACGTGCGCCGCACGCTGATGCTGATGAAGGCCAAGATCGAGGCCGCGCGGGGCATCTGCCTGTCCACCGCCGTCGCGGCCGATCTCGCCCGCACCGCCGGCAATCCGGTCGACCGCGACTCGGCGATGCTGCGCCAGGAGCTGCTGACCCCGATCGCCAAGGCCTGGTCGACCGACATGGGGGTCGAGGCCGCCTCGGCGGCGCTGCAGGTGCAGGGCGGCATGGGCTTCATCGAGGAGACCGGCGCCGCGCAGTACTACCGCGACGCCCGCATCCTGCCGATCTACGAGGGCGCCAACGGCATCCACGCCATCGACCTGATGGGTCGCAAGCTGGCGCTGGGCAAGGGCCAGGCGGTGCGCGAGCTGGTCGACGAGATCTTCCCGACCGCGGCCGAGCTGAAGAGCGCGGACGACGCCTGGCTGCACACGATCGGCGCGCGGCTGGAAACCGGCCTCGCGGCGGTGCAGTCGGCCACCGGCTGGCTGATCGAGCGCCGCGGCCACGCCCAGCCGGACGCGCTCGCCGGCGCCACGCCCTACCTCAAACTACTGGGCGACGTGGTCGGCGGCTGGATGCTGGGCAAGCAGGCGCTGGCCGCCTCCCGCCGCCTCGCCGCCGGCGATCCCAATCCGGACTTCTACCGCACCAAGATCGGGCTAGCCCGGGTGTTTGCCGAGCAGGTGCTGGCTCAGGCGCCCGGCCTCACCTCGGCGGTGACCCAGGGTTCGGTCGACCTGTTCCGCGCGACGCCGGAGTCGCTGGGGGCCTGAGTCGTGCTCATGAGCCGGCGGCGGCCCGGGTCCGCTTTCGGGCATGACTCCAACTGGGACTTTCGACCCATTGCTGCCGTCCGCGCCGCTGCCAAGTCAGCAGTTTATCGAGGGGGTTTTCTCAGCGGGCGGCAAGGCGCACCGTGCGGCTCGGCCGGACGCGGGCGGCGGGCTCGCGGGCCGCGGGGGAGCTTCGATCCATGCGCCTCACTCGTCTGCGCCTCCGCGCAAGCGCTCTTGCCATGCTCGTCGGCGTGATGCTGACGAGCGCGCCTGCGCATGGCGGTCCACACAGCGGACCCTCGCCGGTCTGCGACAGGCGCGAGCAGACGACGCCCGAGGGCATCGCCGCCGTCGTGCCGCTCGACAGCAACCCGCCCTGGAGCAAGATCCAACAGGCGATCGACAGCCCCTCGATCCGCGGGATCATGGTGCAGGTGCGCTGGTCCGATCTGGAGCCGAGCGAGCGCCAGTTCGAGTGGGCGACGCTCGACAAGATCTTCAAGGCGGCCGAGGGGTCTCGCCAGTGGGTGCACCTGGCCGTCTTCCCCGGCTTCTTCACGCCGACCTGGGCGCTGCACGGCGTGCGGACCCGCGTGTTCAACGTCACGTACGGGCCTGAGCACGGCACGCCGCTGCCGCTGCCGATGCCCTGGGACCAGACCTACCTCAAGCGCTGGTACACGTTCGTCCGCAAGGTCGCCGAACGCTACGGCGCGTCGCCTGCGTTCCGGATGATCGGGGCGGCCGGCCCGACTTCGGAGTCGGACGAGATGACGCTGCCGCCCGGCCAACTCGCCGCCTGGGTGGCCCAAGGCTACACCGCCAAGAAGTACCTGGACGCCTGGAATCAGACCTTCGTCGAGTTCAACGCCGACTTCCCCAACCAGTGCGTCTCGCTCTCGGCCCCCAACCTGCCGATGCTAGGCCCCGGCCTGCCCGCGCCCGGCGGCGGATCGCACACGGCCGAGCGCAATGCGTGGCGGCCGTGGATCGTGGCGATGGCCAAATACGTGCTGGGCGAGCGCCTGGCCATCCAGTCGAACAACCTGCATGCGGGCCAGGCGGCGATCGAGTCGGGGGACGATACCGACTTCATCATCAGCTACAACGGCAAGATCACCACCGGCTTCATGATGCGCGGCGGCACGGAAGGCGCTGTGCCGAGCGCGGTGATGGGCGCGGCGGGCGATCCGCCGCTCGCTCTGCAGCGCTCGATCGACAAGGGCATGGCGCCCAACGCCGCGGGCCTTCACGTCGACTACCTGGAAATCTACCTCGGCGACGTGACAGCCGCCAACATGCAAGGTGTGCTGAGCAAGACCGCGCGCCGCTTCGAACGGGCCCCTGGCAACTGAGCGAGGCGCAGACGCGCGCGGGCGGCGGCGGTGCGGCGAAAGCAGGGGTTGTCACCCCTGCCCCCGCCTGTAAGCGAGCCGCTTGACCTGAAGTTTGGCCTTGCCCGGAAGGTTCCGGGGACAGGATACCTATCCCCTGGCTGATTTCTGAACCGGGAACGGGATAAGTATCCTGTCCCCGGAACCCGCCGTTACAGCTGCTCCAGCATGTACTCGGCCGACGAGACCCGGTACTCGCCGCCGCTTTCGACGTTGAGCTCCTTCACCACGCCGTCGTCGACGATCATCGAATAGCGCTGCGAGCGCGGGCCCATGCCGAAGCGCGAGCCGTCGAGCTCCAGGCCGATCGCCTTGGTGAAGTCGCCGTTGCCGTCCGCCAGCATCAGGATGTCCGGGCCGACGCCCTGGTTCTCGCCCCAGGCCTTCATCACGAACACGTCGTTGACCGAGACGCAGGCGATGGTGTCGACGCCCTTGGCCCTCAGGTCGGCCGCGTGCTGCTTGAAGCTGGGCAGGTGCTTGGCCGAGCAGGTCGGGGTGAAGGCGCCCGGCACGGCGAAGATCGCGACCTTCTTGCCCTTGAGCAGCTGGTCGGTGGTCAGCGGTCCTGGCCCGTCGGGACCGAAGGTGGTGAACGTGGCTGCGGGGACGGTGTCGCCGACCTTGATCGTCATGAGGCTCTCTCCTGCGGGCTTGCGCCGCACATAGGACGAGCAGCCGTCTGAGCCAAGCGGCCACATCGCAGTTGCGGCTTGAAAGCGCCGCAACGCCGCCCGATCATGGGTCGATGTCCGACTCGGAAGAGCCATTCCTTACCGGACGGATGCTGGTGGCGATGCCCGGCATCGGCGATCCCCGCTTCGAGCGGGCGGTGATCTTCCTGTGCGCCCACAACGCCGAGCACGCGATGGGGCTGACCGTGAACCGACCGGTGGAAGGCCTCAGCATCGGCAGCGTGCTGAAACGGCTCAAGATCGCCGGCGCCAACTCCTCGATCACCCTGCCGGACGATCTCGTGCTGATGGGCGGCCCGGTCGAGCGCGACCGCGGCTTCGTGCTGCACACCGACGACTACTGCTCGCCAACGTCGAGCATGCCGGTGATCCCGGGCGTCAGCCTGACCGCGACGCCGGAGGTGCTGGAGGCGATCGCCGGCCACAACAGCCGTCCGCGCCGCTCGCTGCTGGCGCTGGGCTACGCCGGCTGGGGGCCAGGCCAGCTGGAAGAGGAGATTCTCGGGGCCACCTGGCTCACCTGCGACGCGGACGAGAGCCTGATCTTCGGCGACGACCACGCCAGCAAATGGACCAGGGCGCTGGCCAAGATCGGCGTCTCGCCAGAGCGCCTGTCGAGCCTGACGGGACGGGCCTAGCCGGCGTCCTTCAGCGTGGCGCCGTGGCGGGCGATCTCGTCCGCCAACACCGCCGACTGCATCCGCCTCTTGCCTAAGGCGTTTCACGGGTAAAGCATGAGCAGACGCGTGGGTCGGCCCAGCGGAGGCGACCCGGCGGCGAAGCGATGGAGTTTGCCATGGCCGCCCATGCCCCCAGCCTGGTACGCGCGGTGGCCCTGGCCGGTCCGACCGGCGCCGGCAAGACGACCCTCATGGAGGCCATGCTGACGGCCGCCGGCGGCAAGGCGCAGCGAACCGGCGGCGGCGGGACGGTCGGCGACGCGACCCCCGAGGCGCGCGCCAGGGGCCACTCGGTCGAGCTCAACGTGGCCGGCTTCGACCACATGGGCGACCGCTACGTGCTGATCGATTGCCCCGGCGCGGTAGACTTCGCGGCCGAGGGCGATCTTGCCCTGCCGGCGGTCGACCTCGTCATCGTGGTGGCCGAGCCCGACCCGGCCAAGGCGATCCTGCTGCAGCCGCTGCTGAGGGAACTCGAGCGGCTCGGCGTGCCGCGGTTGCTGTTCATCAACAAGATGGACCAGGCCCGCGCGCCGTCGGCCGAACTGCTGAGCGCGCTCGGCGCGGTGAGCGCGGCGCCGGTCGTCGCCCAGCAGCTGCCGACCTGGACCGGCGATCACGTCACCGGCGTCATCGATCTGCCGCTGGAGCGCGGCTACGCCTATCGCAACGGTGGCGGCCCGGAGACCTTCGCGCCGGCGGACGAGGTCCTGGTCGACGAGCAGGACGCGCGGTTCCACATGCTCGAGCAGCTGGCCGATTTCGACGACGTGCTGCTCGAGAAGCTGGTGTCCGACGAGGCGCCCGAAACCGACCTGGTGTTCGCCGACCTGGTTCGCGAGCTGAACGAGGGCGTCATCGTGCCGGTGTTGTTTGGCGCGGCGGCGGAAGGCTTCGCCGTCGAGCGGCTGCTGAAGGCGATCCGGCACGACACCGGCTCGCCCCAGGCCACCGCCGAGCGGTTTGGCCTCGAAGGGCCCGGCGCCTATGTGATCAAGACCACCTACGCCGGCCAGGCCGGCAAGTTGGCGCTGGCGCGGGTCCTTGGCGGCCCGCTCGCCGACGGCGCCGAGGTCATCCTGCCCGATGGCGAGAAAAGCCGAGCGGGCGGGCTGTTCGCGATCCAGGGCGGCGCCCTGAAGAAGATCGACCAGGCCCAGGCTGGCGATGTGATCGCCATCGGCAAGATCGACCATTCCAGGGCCGGGCAGTTCCTGTCGTTCAACGGCAAGGCTCGGGCCGTATCGTGCGGCGTGGCGGCGCGGCCGCCGGTCTACGGATGGGCGATCTCAGCCAAGGTCCGCAACGACGACGTGCGTCTCTCCGGCGCGCTCGCCAAGCTGATCGAGGAAGATCCGGCGCTCAGCCTCAGCCAGGAGGCGCAGACCCACCAGACGCTGCTGAGCGGCCAGAGCGAGGCCCACCTGAGACTCACGCTTGAGCGTCTGAAGCGGCGGTTCGGTGTCGAGGTCGCGACCGCTTCGCCGGCCACGCCGTACCAGGAAACGATCACCGGGCGCGTCAGCCACCATGCGCGGCACAAGAAGCAGACCGGGGGCCACGGCCAGTTCGGCGATGTCACCATCGAGATCGGCCCGCTGCCGCGCGGTTCGGGTTTCGCGTTCAGCCAGCGCATCACCGGCGGGGTCGTGCCCAAGCAATGGATCCCGGCGGTCGAACAGGGCGTCCGCGACGCTATGGAAAAAGGACCGCTCGGCTTTCCCGTGGTCGACGTGGCCGTCACGCTGACCGACGGCGGCTACCATAGCGTCGACAGCTCGGAGATGGCGTTTCGGCAGGCGGGCCGGCTGGCGATGGACGAGGGGCTGCGCCGGTGCGGCGCCGCCCTGCTCGAGCCGATCGAGCGCCTGGAGTTCCACGTTCCCTCCACCTGCACCTCGAGCGTCACCTCGCTGCTGTCGGCCCGGCGCGGACAGGTGCTCGGCTTTGGTCCCAGGGAGGGCTGGCCGGGGTGGGACGTGGTCGAGGCCTACCTGCCAAGGGCGGAGCGCTACGACCTGATCGGCGAGCTGCGCTCGCTGTCGCAAGGGCTTGGCTCGTTCGAGTTCAGCTTCGACCACATGGCCGAGGTCAATGGCCGATTGGCGGAAGAGGTCGTTCAGCGCCAGCGCGGCGAAAAGCGCGCCTCCGGGTAGGATGGGCGGGGCGCTGAGCTAACCCTTGGCCTTCACCGGCGCGGCGCCGTCGGCGTAGCACTCGTTGAGATAGACCTCGGCTTCCTGCGGCGAGAGCGCCGGGGCGTAGCCGTAGCCCTGGCCGTAGTCGCAGCCGAGGTCCAGCAGCGCGCGGGCCATGACCCCGTTCTCGACGCCCTCGGCCACCACCTCCAGCGCCAGGTCCTGGCCCAGCTGGATCACCGAGCGCACGATCTTCGCCGAGCCCTCGTTGGCCGACATGGTGCGCACGAAGTAGCGGTCGATCTTCAGCGTGTCGAAGGGCAGACGGGTCAGGTACGACAGCGACGAAAACCCGGTGCCGAAGTCGTCGAGCGCCAGGCCGGCGCCGGCGTCGCGCAGCGAGCGCAGGGTCTGCGCCGCGCGGTCCGGGTCGCGCATGATGTCGCTTTCGGTGATCTCCAGCTTCAACGAGCCGCGCCGCAATCCGTTGTCGCGCACCAGGTCGGCGACCTCGTCGACCAGGCCGTCGCGGTCGATCTCGCCGGTGGAGAGGTTGACCGAGCACGTCAGGTGGTCGACCGCCGGGTGGGCGCGCCGCCAGGCGCCCAGCTGCCGGGCCGAAGCGGACATCATGAACGCGCCGAGTTCGGCCATCATGCCCATCTCCGACATCAGGCCGAGGAAGTCGTCGGGCGCCAGAAAGCCGCGGCGCGGGTGGCGCCAGCGCGCCAGCGCCTCGAAGCCGGAAAGCTCGCCGGTGGAGAGCCGCACGATCGGCTGGAAGAAGGCCATGATCTCGCCGCGCTCGATCGAGCCGCGCAGGTCGGCCTCCAGCGCCAGGCGCGAGAGTCCGTCAGTCTCCAGCGCGCGGCCGTAGGCGGCGGCGGGGGCGCCGCGACCGGCGGATTTGGAAACCTCGATGGCCAGTTCCGCGCGGCGCAGCAGCTCGGCTGCTTCCGGCGCGTCGTCGCCGCCCTCGACCATCACCTCGCCGATCGAGAGCGTCGGATGGATGTCGAAGCCGGCGACCCGCAGCGGCTGTTCCAGCGCCGCGCGCAGGGTCTCCACCGCCGGCGTCTTGGTGATGGCCGCGAGCACGGCGAACTCGTCCTCGCCGATCCGGGCCATCAGCGAGCCGTCCGGGAACGCGGCGGCCAGGCGCGAGCCGAGCGCCGCCAGCACCAGATCGGCGCGTTCGTGGCCGAGCGCCTCGTTGAGGCGGCGCAGCCGGTTGAGGTCGGCCACCGCCAGCTCGTAGCCGCCGGGCGTCGCCAGTTTTTCGCGCGCCCTGAGGATGAAGCTGCGGCGATCGAGCAATCCGGTCAGCGCGTCCCGCTCCGAGGCGGTAAAGCGCATCTCGCGGGCGACGACGCCGGCCGCGCGCAGACCCTCCTCGAGCCAGACGCCGCGCCAGAGGCAGGGCTCGGCGCCCCGCATCCGCAGCCGCGCCGAGACTTCCGAGCCCGGTTCGCGCACGCGCAGCATGTCCTCGGCGGCGGCGCGGTCTTGCGGCAGCACCAGGGCGCGGACGGCGGCGGACGCGGCTTCGGGCGCCAGCGGGCCGAGGCCCAGCGCCCGCGATGCGCCGCTTAGCCGCAGACGGTCGCGCTCCGGCTCCCATACCCAAAGCGCCACGTCGGCGGCGCCGAGGGCTTCGAGCACGGTCGTCGCATCCCAGACCAGCCTGTCGGCGGCCGCCATGACCTCACCCCGCAACGGGCAGGCGCTGCGGGCCCCAGCTAGACCAGCACGTCCTCACCCCTGTGCTCGCTCGCCGGCGCCGGCGAAACGAGTCCGAACAGGAGATGATCTTCCCAGATACCGTTAATTCTCAGATAAGCACGCGCCAGTCCCTCCTGGGTGAAGCCGGCTTTCAGCAGCACGCCGCGCGAGGGTTCGTTGCTGGGGATGCAGGCGGCTTCAAGCCGGTGCAGGCCGAGGCGCTCGAACGAGAACCGCGCCACCGCCTTGACCGACGCCACGGTGTAGCCGCGCCGCGTGAACGGTTCGCCGACCCAGTAGCCGATCGAGCCCATCTGGGCGACGCCGCGGCGGACGTTGGAAAGGGTGATGCCGCCCACCATGGCGTTGTCGCTCTGGCGGAACACCAGGAACGGATAGGCCAGGCCCCGCTCGATGTCGTGGGCGTAGGCCGAGAGCCGGCGGCGCCAGGCGCTGCGGGTGAGGTCGTCGACCGGCCAAGTCGGCTCCCAGGGCTGCAGGAAGGCGCGCGAGCGGGTCCTGAGCGCGGCCCATTCGTCGAAATCGCCGCTGCGATGGGGTCGAAGCCGGACGCTGTCGCCCGAGAGGCGCAGGTCGTGGTCGGATGAAATCCAATCCAGCAGGGCCATGGCGCCTTTTGCCTCCGTTCTGCCCGGTTTGCCAAGCCTAGTGTCCCGCTTCCGAAGATCGCAGTCGCATGTGGCGGGCTCCGACGAACTTCGGAAGCGATCAGGACACTAGCGGAGTTATGTCCCTAGTGTGCTTCTTGGATTTGAAGTTCGCTTAGCGGCCGACCCCATGATCGGGCGAACTTCAAATCCAGCACACTAGCCGAACATGGCCCGGTGAAACGCGTCGGCCGCGCCGAGCGCCCGGCTGGGCCCGAGCACCGCAGGGGCGGACAGCTCCGGCGCGACCAGACGGCCGGCGAGGCGACGCAAGTCGTTCGGCGACACCGCGTCGATGGCCTCGGCGATCTCATGGGTGCTCAGCAGCCGGCCGAACACCAAGAGCTGCGCCGCACCCTGCTCGGCGCGGGCGGAGAGCGACTCGCGGGCCATGAACAGGGCGGCTTTCAGCTGCGCCTTGGCGCGGGCGAGTTCGGCGGCGCCGACGCCCTCAGCCAGCTTGCCGAACTCCGCTGCGACCACCTTGGCCAGCGCCGTGGCGTCCTTGGCCGCGCAGCCGGCGTAGACGCCGATCATCCCGGTGTCCTGGTAGGACTCGGCGAAGGCGTCGATGGCGTAGGCCAGCCCCAGCCGCTCGCGCGCCTCCTGGAACAGCCGGCTCGACATGCCCCCGCCCAGCGCCTCGGTGAACACGCGGGCGGCGAAGTAGTCGGGATCGGTCGCGCCGACGCCTGGCAGCAACAGCACCAGGTGCGCCTGTTCCAGCTTGCGCGCCTCGGCCGCCGGGCCGCCGGTGAAGGTCGCGGCGGCCGGCGCCGGCGTGTCGAGCGTCCCGGCGGCGCCGAACAGGCGCTCGGCCAGCGCCAGCAGCTCGTCCTCGTCGATCGCCCCGGCCGCGCTGACCACCAGCTGGCCGGGCGCGTAGAGCCGGGCGCGCCAGGCTTCCAGCGTCGCCGGATCGGCCGCGCCGATGCTGGCCTCGGTCCCCAGCACCGGGCGTCCGAGCGGCTGTCCGGCGAAGGCCGAGGCCTGGGCGAGCTCGAACACGAAGTCGTCGGGCGTGTCGGCCGCCTCGGCGATCTCCTGGGCGATCACGCCGATCTCCTGGGCCAGGTCGGCCGCGGCCAGCGTCGGCCGCAGCATCAGGTCGGCCACCACCTCCATGCCGAGCCGCAGCCCGCCGGCGAGGCCGCGCACCTGGAAGCTGGTGCGCTCATAGCCGGTGGCGGCGTTGATCGACCCGCCCTCGGCCTCGATCGCCTCGACGATGTCGCGCGCCGAGCGCTCTCCGGCGCCCTTGAACACCATGTGCTCCAGCAGGTGCGCCCACCCCGCCTGCGCCTGGTCTTCGGCCCGCGCGCCGCGCCCGGCGACGACGGTGAGCGCGAGGGTCTCGAACCCCGGCGCCGGATCGGCGACGACGCGCACCCCGTTGGCGAGGGTGTGGACCTTCATCGTTTGGCGAACTCGCGCACATAGGCCTTGGCCGCCTCGACGTCGGCCGCGATGGTGTCGAACCGTTCCGCGCGTCCGGCGAGGCCCGAGACGTTGTGCGGCTGCGGCGGCGTCATCCCCGTCGCGGCCTTAACCGTCTCGGGGAACTTGGCCGGGTGGGCGGTGGCCAGCGTCACCAGCGGCGTGGTGCGCGCGGCCGGTCCGATCAGCGCGGCGGCGGCGAGCCCGACAGCGGTATGCGGATCGACCAGCTCGCCGGTCTCGTTGAGGGTGGAGAGGATGGTCTTCGCCGTCTCCGCCTCGCTGATCGCGGCGCCGGCGAACAGGCTGCGCATGGCGGCGAGGCTGCGCGGCGGCACGTCGATCGCGCCTTGCACGGCGAAGGCCTCGAACGCCCGCGCGGTCTCCAGCGGATCGCGGTCGGTGGTCTCGAAATACAGCCGCTCGAAGTTCGAGGCGCTCTGGATGTCCATCGCCGGGCTGGCGGTGGGGGTCACCTCGCCGCGGGCGTAGCGGCCGCTCGCCAGCGCGCGGCAGATGATGTCGTTGCTGTTCACGCCGACGATAATGCGTTCGATCGGCAGGCCCATGCGGTGGGCGACATAGCCGGCGTAGGCGTCGCCGAAGTTGCCGGTCGGCACGGCGAAGGCGACCTGGCGATGCGGCGCGCCGAGCGCGACGGCGGCGGTGAAGTAGTAGACGCTCTGGGCCGCGATACGGGCGAAGTTGATCGAGTTCACGCCCGAGAGGTCGACCGCCCTGGCGAACTGGGCGTCGCGGAACATGGCCTTCAGCATCGACTGGCAGTCGTCGAAGGTCCCTTTCACGGCGAGGCAGGCGACGTTGTCGTCCTCGGCCGTGGTCATGAAGCGCCGCTGCACCGCCGAGATTCGGCCCTCAGGGAACATGGCGACGATGCGCGCATTGGCGCGGCCGCGGAACGCTTCCACCGCCGCCCCGCCGGTGTCGCCCGAGGTGGCGCAGACGATGGTCAGGCGACGGTCCTGGCGGGCCAGCGCGTGGTCGTAGAGCCGCGCCAACAGTTGCAGGGCCACGTCCTTGAAGGCGAGGCTGGGTCCGTGGAACAGCTCGAGCAGGAAGCGGCCGGGCGCTAACTGGGTCAGCGGAGCCACGGCGGCGTGGCTGAAGCTGGCGTAGGCGTCGGCGCACATCTCGGCGAGGTCGGCGGCGGCGATCTCGCCCTCGGCAAAGCGGCCGATCACCTCGGCGGCGACCTCGGCGTAGGGCCGTCCGGCGAAAGCCGCGATCTCCGCCTTGCTCAGGGCGGGCCAGGTCTCGGGCACGTAGAGGCCGCCGTCGGGCGCGAGGCCCGTCAGCACGGCGTCCAGGAAGCTGACCGGCGGCGCGGCGCCGCGGGTGGAGACGTAGTTCATCGCGGGGGGTTCGGCTTGGGGTGATATCTGCGCCAGAACATGGCCGCATAGACGCCCGCCACCGCCCCGGCAAGACCGAACCAGGTCAGCCAGTAGGCGCCGACGTACTGCAAATTGTCGGTGGCGTCGGGATAAGGCGCGGGCGAGACGCCGGGCGCTGGGGGCGTCTCCTGCTCGGCGACCAGGGTGTAAGGCGCCGGGTGGGTCAGGCCGAGCGCCGGGGGTTCGGCGCGGCTGTAGAGTACGCCGACGACGCGCCCCGGCATCGGCAAAGTCGGCGTCGGCGGGTTCGGCGAACCGCGGCTCGACGCCAGGAAGCCCCGGTCGACGACGATGCCCCCAAAAGGGGCCTCGGCCAGATGGCAGGGCCCCAGCGTGCGGGCGATCCATTCGCCGTTGTCGCTGATCATGTGCAACTCGGCGGGCGCTGCAGGGCCGGGCAGACAGTTGGCGACGACGCGGGTGAAGCTCACGTCCTCGCCTGTGACGACACGCGACAGCACCGCGTCGATCGGCGTCGGCGGCGCGTGTTTGAGCGCGGCGATCCGGGCCAGCTCGTGGGTCTTCCAGTTCGCGCGCCGCAGCTGCCAGACGCCGAGGCTGACCGTGACCGCGAAGACGATGGCGACCGCTAAGGTGAGGCCGACCGGAAAGCGCGGCCTAGAGGTCATCCCGGCCGGCTTGCGAGGCTCTGTTGGCGAACTGGGCGGCGATCATCAGGCCCTTCAGCGGGCGCAGCAGCCCGAAGCAGAGCGCCGCGGCGATCGGCAGCCAGATCACCGCCTCTAGCCACAGCGGCGGGCGGTAGGCGACCTCGGTGAACAGCAGGCCGAAGGCGGCGATGAAGCCGGCGATGAAGATCACGAACACGGCTGGGCCGTCGCCGCTGTCGGCCTTGGCCAGCTCGAAGCCGCACTTGGCGCAGCGCGGCGTGACCTTCAGGAAGCCGCTGAACAGCGGACCTTCGCCGCAGTTGGGGCAGCGTCCGAGGGCGCCGGCGATGAAGGGCGCGGCGCCGCCTCCCTTCATAGGAATCTGGCGCTCACGCTGCGCTCACTTCCCCCAGCCCGCGCCGAAGGTGAAGTAGAGGAAGGTGAACAGGAACAGCCAGACCACGTCGACGAAGTGCCAGTACCAGGCGGCGGCCTCGAAGCCGAAATGCTTGGTCGGGGTGAACCCGCCCCCCAGCAGCCGGATCAGGCAGACGCTGAGGAAGATGGTGCCGATGATCACGTGGAAGCCGTGGAAGCCGGTGGCCATGAAGAAGGCCGAGCCATAAAGGCCGGAATGGAAGTCCGCGGCGTCCGCCGCGAGGGGGTAGAACAGGTGGTCGGTCAGGATGTGGTGATACTCGAACGCCTGGATCGAGGTGAACAGCATCCCCAGCAGGATGGTCAGGAACAGGCCGATCTTGGCGCCGTTGCGGTCGCCGCTCTGCAGCGCGTGGTGGGCCCAGGTGACGGTGGTGCCGGAGAGCAGCAGCGTCAGGGTGTTGACCAGCGGCAACTCGAACGCCGGCACGGTCTCCACGCCCTTCGGCGGCCAGGTTTGCCAGGCGGTGGCGACGTCGTCGATCGGCGAGAGCGTGCGCACGTGGTGGAACAGCGCCATCTCGAAGAAGATCCAGAACCAGGCGACGAAGAACATCACCTCGGAGGCGATGAACAGGATCATGCCGTAGCGCAGGCCGATCGAGACTACCGGGGTGTGGTCCCCCTCGTTGCCCTCCTTCACCACGTCGCTCCACCACAGCAGCATGGTGAGCAGCACCAGGCCGACGCCCAGCGCCAGCATCCACCAGGTGCCCTTGGGCTCGCCGAAAACGCCCTTGAACCACATCACGCCGCCGGCGGTCAGCACGAAGGCGGCGACGGAGCCCAACAGCGGCCACGGGCTGGGATTGACCAGGTGGTAGTCGTGCTTGACGCCTTCGTGGGCCATTCGCGGTCGGAGCCTCTCTGACTTTAAGGGGTGCTATAGCCTTGCCCTGGCTTCGCCGCCAAGGGCTGGGCCGGGTAGAAGGTGTAGGAAAGCGTGATCTGCTGGATGCCGCGCGTGTCGTCGTTCTGCCCGAAGCGGGGATCGACGTAGTAAACCACCGGGAATTCGGCGGTCTGGTGCGGCGCCAGGGTCTGATTCTTGAAGCAAAAGCACTCCAGCTTGGAGAAATAGCCGCCGGCGCTATCGGGGGTGACGTTGTAGACCGCCCGGCCGGTCAGCGGCTGGTCCGATGTGTTGGTCACCTTGAAGAACGCAAGATTGGTCGCGCCCGGCCGCACGGTCTGGCTGGGCACGTTGGGGCTGAACTGCCAGGCAAGGCCGCGCACATTGGTGTCGAAGGCCACCGTCACCACGCCGGCGCCGATCGCGGTGGGGGCCGTGGCGACGCGGCGCACCGTGCCGTTGAAGCCGGTGGCCTGGCAGAACGCGCGGTAGAGCGGCACGGCGGCGAAGGCGACCCCGACCATCATGGCGAATATCGCTAGGCACAGCAGCGCCAGCCGCGTGTTGCGGGCCGTCAGATGCGGGTCAGAAGCCGTTGGAAGCGACATTGCCCCCCAGACGCGCGATGGTGACGACGAAGATCAGGGCGACGAACGCCAGGAGGCCGATCAAGAGGGCGATGTTGCGCCCGGTGCGGGCCTTGCGGAATTCCGCGTTCTCGGAGTTTGGATCGCTCATCCCAATTGCGCCAGCAGCGCCAAGGGCCTCAGCCCGGCGAGATGCTCGACCAGCAGGGCGGCGAACAGCGCGAACAGATAGAAGATCGAAAAGCCGAACAGGCGCTTGGCGTCGGCGCGGTCCTTGCCAATGTAGAGCTTGGCGGCCAGGGCGACGAAGGCCGCACCGCCCAGCGCCGCGATGGCGAGGTAGGCCACGCCGCCGAGGCCGGTGAAGGCCGGCGCCAGCGCCAGCGGAACCAGGATCAGGCTGTAGATCAGGATCTGCAGCCGCGTGGCCGGTTCGCCCCTGGCCACCGGCAGCATCGGCACGCCGGCGCGCTCGTAGTCGTCGCCGGTGGTCAGCGACAGCGCCCAGAAGTGCGGCGGGGTCCAGAAGAAGATGATCGCCACCAGCAGCCAGGCGTTCAGCGGCGCGGTCCCGCTCGCCGCCGCCCAGCCCACCGCCGGCGGCAGCGCGCCGGCCAGGCCGCCGATGACGATGTTCTGCGGCGTCGAGCGCTTCAGCCACATCGTGTAGACCACGGCGTAGAAGAAGATGGTGAAGGCCAGCAGGCCCGCGGCCAGCACGTTCACGCTCACGCCGAGCATGCCGACCGCGAACAGCGAAAGCGTGAGCCCCAGCGCCAGGGCGTCGGCGCCCTGGACCCGGCCCGCCGGAACCGGCCGGTTCCGGGTTCGCCGCATCTTGGCGTCGATGTCGGCGTCGAACCACATGTTGAGCGCGCCCGACGCGCCGGCGCCGACGGCGATGCACAGGATCGACATCCCCGCCATCACCGGGTTCAGCGGCTTTCCGGCGCAGACCAGTCCCGTCAGCGCGGTGAAGATCACCAGCGACATCACGCGCGGCTTCAGCAGCAGCACATAGTCCTGCCAGCGCGCGGGCGTCGCCCCGCCCGCTGCCGGGTCGAACTCAGAAGCCGTCTTCAACATAGCGATCCGTTCCCGCCGGCTTGGCGGGCCTCATCAGTGCCCGTCGGAGTGCACCACCGGCAGCTCGTTGAACGAGTGGAACGGCGGGGGCGACGAGAGCGTCCACTCCAGGGTGGTCGCGCCTTCGCCCCAGGGGTTGGCTCTAGCTGGGCGGCGGCGAACGGCGGCTTCCAGCAGCACGAACAGGAAGACGCAGGTGCCGACCAGGGTGATCATGTAGCCGACCGAGGAGACGTAGTTCCACAGGTCGAAACCCGCCGGATAGTCCACCTGGCGACGCGGCATGCCCTGCAGGCCAAGGAAGTGCTGCGGGAAGAAGATCACGTTGACGCCGACGAAGGTGATCCAGAAGTGGATGGCGCCCAGCGCCTCGTTGTAGCGCACGCCCCACATCTTCTCGAACCAGTAGTAGAAGCCGCCGAAGATGGCGAACACGGCGCCCAGGCTCAGCACGTAGTGGAAGTGGGCGATCACGTAGTAGGTGTCGTGCACATTGTAGTCGAAGGCGGTGTTGGCTAGGGCGACGCCGGTGACGCCGCCGACAGTGAACAGGAAGATGAAGCCCAGCGCCCACAGCATGGGCGTCTTGAAGGTGATCGACCCGCCCCACATCGTGGCGATCCAGGAGAAGATCTTGATGCCGGTCGGCACGGCGATGACCATGGTCGCGGCCAGGAAGTAGGCCTGCAGGTCGACCGGCATGCCCACGGTGAACATGTGGTGGGCCCAGACCACGAAGCCGATGAAGCCGATCGCCACCATCGCGTAGGCCATCGCCAGGTAGCCGAACACCGGCTTCTTGGAGAAGGTCGAGACGATGTGGCTGATCATGCCGAAGCCAGGCAGGATCAGGATGTAGACCTCGGGGTGACCGAAGAACCAGAACAGGTGCTGGAACATGATCGGGTCGCCGCCATTCTGGACGTCGAAGAAGTGGGTCCCGAAGTTGCGGTCCGTCAGCAGCATGGTGATCGCGCCGGCCAGCACCGGCAGCGCCAGCAGCAGCAGCCAGGTGGTCACCAGGATCGACCACACGAACAGCGGCATCCGGTGCAGCGTCATGCCCGGGGCGCGCATGTTGAAGATGGTGGTGATGAAGTTGATCGCCCCCAGGATCGACGAGGCGCCCGCGAGGTGGATCGAGAAGATCACGAAGTCGAACGCCGGGCCGGTGTGGCCGGTGGTCGAGAGTGGGGCGTAGATGGTCCAGCCGGTGCCGGCGCCGTAGCCGGGGCCGCCGTCGACGAAGGCCGACGTCAGCAGCAGGGCGAACGAGGCCACCAGCAGCCAGAACGACATGTTGTTCATGCGCGGGAACGCCATATCTGGCGCGCCGATCATGATCGGCACGAACCAGTTGCCGAACCCGCCGATCATCGCCGGCATGACCAGGAAAAACACCATGATCAGCCCGTGTGCGGTGA
>DATNIH010000275.1:0-4476 GCA_035604515.1 Caulobacteraceae bacterium
TGCCTTGCACGCCCGGATGGCTGGCCAGGATCTGCTCGATCAGGGTCGAGCCCGAGCGCGGCATGCCGACGACGAAGATGGGCGAGACGGAGGGATCGCCCTCGCCGTGGTGGGTGGCGATGAAATCGGGCGTGAACAGCGCCTCGACCGGGGCGATCGAATGCGCGGTGACTTGGGCGACTCTGCGCGGGTCGCTGACGCCGCCTCGGGCGATGAGCGCGGCGTGCTTGGCCCTGTTGCCGGCGGCGAAGGCGGCGAACGCCTCGTCGTAGGCCCCGCGCGCCTCGAGCACCTCGCCCTCTGCGAAGTGCAGGCCGATGCGTGTCTCGGCGTCGACGCCCACGTCTTCGGCTGCGCGCTGGATCGCAGCGAGCTCGGCGTCGGCGACGCTCTGCGGGCGGATAAGCGCGAGCCGCGCCAGCGCGAGCGCGCCGAGGCGGGGATCGGCCGCGAGCGCCCGGTAGTGGGCGACGCTCTCGTCGATCCGGCCGATGGCGGCAAGCGCAACGGCCAGGCAGAACCGGGTGTCCGTCGCGTCCGGCTGCAGCGCCAAGGCGCGCGCGTAGGCGTCGGCGGCGTCGCGCCAATGGCCCAAGGTCTCGCTCGCCCGGCCAAGGTTGAAGAGCGCGGGATAGAGGTCAGGCTCAAGCTTCACGACCCGCTTCAGCCTCACCACCGCCTCCGGCAACCGGCCGCGGCGGATGTCGATCATCGCCAGCGAAGAGACAGCCCGATGGTCGCGCGGCGCGGCGGCTTCGACCGCGCCATAGCCGCGCGCCGCCTCGTCGAGCCGCCCGGCGGCGTAGTGGGCGGCGGCCGCGCTCAGCGTCGCCTCGACCGCCTCAACGCTCATGCGGGCCGGCCGCCTGGCCATTTTCGCCCCTTGCAAAGGAAACGGCCGGGCGTCGCCGCCCGGCCGTCCATTTGTCGATGTCCGCCTCGGCTAGTGGAAGCGAACCTGCAACTCCGCGCCGAAGGTCAGCGGGAACGTCAGGCTCTTCACCGAGATGATGTCGTACTGGGCAGCGGTCGCTGGACTGGCCGCGAGTTGCGTGCCGGTGACGATGTCGTAGCCTGTGGTGTTGAAGACGTTGTCCACGAATGCGCTGATGTTGTAGCGGTTCTGCGCGTCGTCCCACTCGGCCCGGAGGTTGACCGTCGAGTACGACCCGGCCAGCGACTGCGGATTGTTGAAGATCGAGCCGTAGGTCTTGTCCTTCCAGATGACCGACGCCGACAACACGAGCTTCCCGGGGTCGAAGGTGAACGTGTAGAGCGCGTTCAGCGAGATCTTGTTCGGCGGCGTCTCGGGCAGGTGTGATCCGGTCAGGTCGACCAGCTGAGCGCCAGCGGAGAGCGGGCAGGTGCCGTGCTTCGAGCCCGCCAACACCCCGAGCGGGTCGAGGGTGTTCTCGACGCACTTCCCGTCCATCGAGGCCACCGTCGCGTTGAGGTAGCTGTACTGTGCGGTCAGCTGCAGCTGATCGATCGGCCGCCAGATCGCCTCGAGCTCGACCCCGTAGCTGTGCACGGTCGGGATGTTGAAGATCAGGCTGCTGATCGTTCCGGTCGCGGCGTCCTGCACATTCAGGGGCTGCTGGTCGTTCTGGTAGTTGTAGTAGAAGGCCGCGCCGTTGATCTGGAACATCGAGCCGAACAGCTTCTTGGCGCCGACTTCGAATGCGTCGACGTACTCGGGGGCGGTCTCCGGATTCGCGGCGATGAAGCCCGAGTTGAAGCCGCCGGTTTTGTAGCCGCGGCTGTACTTCGCATAGCCCAACGTATCGCTGTCGGGCTGCCAGTTCAGCGTGATTTCACCGGTCCAGGCACCCCACGACGCGCTGAAGTTCCGCTCCCAGAAGCCTGTACTCAAGTTCTCGTACGGCAGGCCAACGCCCGGCGAGTGAGCAAAAGAAATGGCCAGCGGGGTGATGTCGACGGCCGGGGTCACGGCGCCCAGGTAGGGCAGGCCGAGCAGAACCTGGTCGAAGCCGATCACCCGGTGCTCTTCGACGCCGGACTTTTGGTCATCCGTGTAGCGGGCGGCTGCCTCCAGCTTCCATTGCGGATCGAACTGCCAGGTCACCTGGCCGAAGCCGGCGTAGGAGTTGTAGGTGGTATGGCTGTCGAGGTCGTACTCGCACATCTGCGGGTCGATGATGTTCGGGCCGGCCCCCGGGATCGGAAGGGCGGCCGGATGCAGCAGCTGCGTTTGTTCCGGCAGGCAGCCGAGGTTGACGGGCTGGTTGAAGTGCTGGTGGTACCAGTAGGCGCCAGCGATCCACTGCACCGGGCCCGGCGCGGTCGAGGTCGCAGTCAGCTCGTGGCTGAAGTACTGCTCGTCCTCGACGAAGGTCGTGTGCTCTTGCGCCGGGTTGATGGTCAGCGGCGCCTCGCAGAACAGCGCAAATCCCGGACAGGCGAGGGTAGCCACGGCCGCCGGAAGGCCGGCGAGCTGGTAGGACTGCACACCAGCGTCGAAGCCGTTCCCGCTCACGCCGAGGTCGTAATAGAACTGTTGGTAGCCACCGAGGTACTGCACGTCCACGCCGGGGAAGTGATAGGTCCAACGCGTGGCCATCGCCAGGTCGCGCGTCTGCCGGTTGGAGTCCGTGTAGTCCTGGATGAACTTGTGCAAATTGACGTTCGCTGGGTTGTTGCCCGGGAACATCGAGGCATTCACTGGGTCGGTGACGACGCTGCCGGGAACGACCACCTGTCCGGTGAAAGCGGGACTGCACCCGACGTTGCCCGCCTGTCCGGGAAGCGCGCAAAGGCCATAGAAGCCGCTCGGGCTGAGGCTGGCGTTGGGCAGCTCGTAGTTGCCGATCACGCCGATCGGCGCTGTCGTGTGGAAGGAGGTGTCGTAGTCGCCGGTTGAGATGATGCCCCACGCGTCCAGATGTGGACCCAGATTGGCATCGAGCTGAAGCTCCGCGTACTCCTGCTTGCCATTGTTCCCCTGAGGAAGGTTGCCGCCCTCAGCTTTGCCGACCAGGTTGTCGTAGAAGCCGCCGTTTTCCTCTTCGTAGTTTCCGCCCGCGCGGAAGCGCAGCCAATCGGTGATAGGTCCGGAAACTACGCCCTCGCCGTACCACTCGTTGTAGTTGGCGACGCCCACGCGGCCCTCAGCGTAGTAGGTGTTTGTCGGCTTTGCCGAGATGTAGTTGATGGTACCGCCGTCGGCGTTGGAGCCGTGCAGGGTGTTCTGTGGACCGCGGTCGACTTCGATCTGGCTGATGAACAGGGTGTCGTGCTGTTCGGCGATCGAGGCGTTCGCGCCATAGTAGATGCCGTTGTAGTAGGTCGCCACGCCGGACTCAGTGCCCAGGTTCACCGTGTTGCGGCCGATCCCGCGGATGTAGGCGCGGTCGTTCGATGAGAAGTAGGAGAGGCCCGGCGTGAAGTCGCTGAGCTCCTGGGTGTTCTGAATCCCAAGGACATCGCGCTGCCTGGCAGTGAACGCCGTGACGGCCACAGGCACCTTCTCGATCGCCTGCGACCGCCGTTGTGCGATGACGGTCACGGTGGCTCCGCCTTGGCCGGCCGCGGCCGCGCCAGGTGCCGCCTGCGCCATTGCTTGCGTTGTGCCAAGAGCGGCGATGGTCACGACCGCGGCGGACGCGCCACGCAGAAATGCCTGTTTCATCAGTAAGCCCTCCCCAGGGCGGCCATCCCGCGCTAGCGGCGGAGTTTCGACCTTAAGGGCAATCTGGCCGGAGGGATTCAGCGACGCAACGGAAAAATGACGGCACAGCATTAGATTTAATAAGAGCGTGGCGCCGAGACATCGCCTCTTCTCGAAACGATTCGCGTGATTGGCGCACAAGCAAGAAACAGAAAAGCCGGGCGGTCCGGGGACCGCCGGGCGCCTGAGCTGGTTAGGTATGACGCCCTCGCCGCCGACCGCGCGAGGCGCCAGCGCTACCTCCAGCGAACCTGCAGCCCGACGCCGAAGGTCAGGACACGGAGGCGACGCTTTTACAGCGGCTTAGAATGGCTTCGCGGCTGCGCGGCGACGCAGAAACGCAAATAACAGGCGAAAACAGGTCGCTCGCTGTTCTATGAGAGCCGCCATGTCGCAGACCGAAGTTGCTCCCACCGACCTGGCCGACTGGCCGTTCATCCCCTCCCGCTCGCCGCGCATCACAGGCGGCGAGGGCGCCTGGCTCATCGCCGACGACGGCCAGCGCATCCTCGACGCCGCCGGCGGCGCCATCGTTACCAATGTCGGCCACGGCCGCGCGGAAGTGGCCGAAGCGATCGGCAAGGCCGCGCACGGACCGGCCTTCGTCGTGCCGACCTGGCGCACGCCCGAGCGCGAGGCGCTGGTCGAGCGGCTGAGAAGCGACTGGCTGCCCGAGGGCCTGCACCACATCCACTTCACCTGCGGCGGCTCGGAAGGGATCGAGGCGGCGGTCAAGATCGCGCTCCAGCACCATGCGGCCCAGGGCCGCGCAAAACGGGTGAAGGTGA
>DATNIH010000276.1:0-3256 GCA_035604515.1 Caulobacteraceae bacterium
AACGTCCCTGCAACCATCCGGGTCAGTGAAGCGCCGACGGCGATCCGGCTCCCCTGCGGCCCTAGCCGGCCCAGGTGGCGACGATCCCTCCGACGGCTGTCCGCCTGGCGCGTGGAACGCCAGGCGGACGTCCCGGAAGACAGGCCAGACATACCATGGCCCCAACACACAAGGTGGCGTGAGGCGAGCGCCGCAATAGCGGTGCGAGACACGCCGGAGGGGAGATGTCGGAGGGCCGAGCTCTGTTCTGCGCCGCCGGTCTCCCCTTCGTCGCGCATCGGCCCTGGCGGGCCTCGCTTGCGACACTTCCCCTCGCTCGCGAGGGGAAGAGCTAAGCGCCCTCGATCTTCGCCACCCCCTCCATGAACAGCGCCCGTTGCGCCGGGGCGCGCCACATCTGTTCGCCCAGTTCGCGCAGGCTGAGCGGGGTTCGGGTCGACATCTCCGCCGCCGCGGCGCGGGCGGCGGCCAGGTCGCCGAGGTGGGCGTAGCTGCAGGCGAGCCCGGCGTAGACCTGCGGGACGGCGGGGTTGAGGTGGCCCGCCTCCTGCATCGCCGCAATCGACTCGGCGAACCGGCCTTGGGCGAACAGGGCGCCGCCCAGCATGCCGACCTGGGTGGCCCGCAGCGGCGAGAGCGGATCGAGCCGCATCGAGGTCTCGATGTGCTCCTGGCCCCGCCGCGGATCGCCGAAGCTGAGCTCGTAGTTGGCGGCGGTGATATGGGCGATGGACGAGGCGGGGTTGAGCGCCAGCGCCCGCTTGAACAGGTTGGTCACGTCTTCGTCAGAGTCCTGGGAAAGCACGCTGGCGGCGCGGATCAGCACCTCCGGATCGTCGCCGGCGACCCGCAGCGCACGGCGGGCATGATCGACCGCGCGCTGGCGATCGTCTTCGGGCGTCGCGGTCCAGGCAAACCCGCGATTGCGCGAATAGGCGCTGCCGGCGAGGGCCAGCGCCGCGCCGTAGTGGGGATCGAGCTCGATGGCGCGGGTCAGCAGCCGCAGCGCCTCGACGTTGCCGTCCTTCGACTGGGTCCGATAGTGCGGCATGGCGCGCAGGTAGAGGTCGTAGGCGTCCTCGGTCGGGCGCTGGCTGGCGCGGCGGATCTCGCTCTCGCGCACCGCCGGCTCGATCGCCCCGGCGACCTTGAGCGCGACGCGGTCCTGCAGCTCGAACAGGTCCTCCACCTCGTCCTCGAACCGCTCGGCCCAGACCTGGCCGCCGCTGGCGCCCTCGAGCAGCCGCACCGCGATCCGCACCCGTCCGCCCGCTTTACGCACGCTGCCGTCCAGCAGGAAGCGCACGCCGAGGCTGCGCGCGGCCTCCTGGGGCGAGACGCCGCGGTTCTTCAGGGAGAGGCTGGAGCCGCTGGCGACGACGAAGATCGAGCGGAAGCGCCCGAGCACGGCGCCAATCTCCTCGACCATGCCGTCGGCGAAGTACTCCTGGTCGGGATCGCCGGAGAGGTTGGCGAAGGGCAGGATGGCGATCGAGGGCTTGCCGCCGCGCGGGGCGGGCGATGGCGTTGGCTCGGCTGGGGCCACGGTCGGCGCGGCGCCGCGCACGAGATGGGCGAGGCTCGCCTCGACCTTGCGCCAGGCCGGCGCGGCGAGATCGCCGTTCCAGCCGCTGAGATCGTCGCACTGGATCTGGTTGAACGGCATCGGCGGCAGCACGCCATCGGTGCTGAGCTGCACCAGCTTGCCGGCGGCCCGCGCGACATCGGCCTCGGCGCGGACCCAGTCGGACTTCGCCGCGTCGGCCGACCAGACCACCAGCACCGCCTTGGCCGCGGCCAGCCGCTCCTCGATCACGTCCGCGTAGAGGCGGTGCGGCGGCAACTCGTCGTCGCGCCAGACGCCGTAGCCGGCCGCGCGCAGGGCGTCGGCGAAGCGGAGCGCCGCCGCCTGCGTCGAACGCGCATAGGAGATGAACACCTCGGACATCGCCGCTCCGGCCCGGCTCAAGAGTAGCCATCGCAGATAAGACGCCGAAGCAAGCCCGCATTCGACAGCAGGCGTTGCGCATAGGAGCGGCGGTGGCTATTTCCCCGCGACTTCCCCGAACCGCGCGCAAGACCCCGGAGCCCCTATGGCCGCCCAGTACATTTTCCAGATGCAGGGTCTCACCAAGGCCTGGCCCGGCGGCAAGAAGGTGTTCGAGAACGTCTGGCTCTCGTTCTACCCCGACGCCAAGATCGGCGTGGTCGGCGTGAACGGCTCGGGCAAGTCGACCCTGCTGAAAATCATGTCCGGCATCGACACCGAGTTCGCCGGCGAGGCCAAAGCCGCCGATGGCATCAAGCGCGGCTACCTGGAACAGGAGCCCGAGCTCGACGAGCAGCTCAACGTCTGGGGCAATGTGATCGCCTGGTGCGAGGAGAAGAAGATCGTCGACCGCTACAACGACGTCGCGGCCAAGCTGGGCGAGGACTACACCGATGCGCTGATGGAGGAGATGACCGCCCTCCAGGAGAAGATCGACGCCGGCGATCTGTGGGACATCGACAGCCGCATCGAGATGGCGATGGACGCGCTGCGCTGCCCGCCCGACGACTGGCCGGTCGACAACCTCTCCGGCGGCGAAAAGCGGCGCATCGCCCTGGCGCGGCTGCTGCTGTCCAAGCCCGACATGCTGCTGCTGGACGAGCCGACCAACCACCTCGACGCCGAAAGCGTCGCGTGGCTGCAGCACCACCTGGAGAACTTCCCCGGCTGCGTGATCCTGGTCACCCACGACCGCTACTTCCTCGACCAGGTGACCAAGTGGACGCTCGAGTTGGACCGGGGCAAGGGCATCCCCTACGAGGGCAACTATTCCGGCTGGCTCGAGCAGAAGGCCAAGCGGGTGATCCAGGAGCAGTCCGAGAGCGAGGCGCGCCAGCGCGCGATGGCCAAGGAGCTGGAGTGGGTGCGCTCCAACGCCCGGGCCCGCCAGGCCAAGTCCAAGGCCCGCCTCGCCAGCTACGACCGGATGATGCAGGAGGCCGAGCAGGCCAGGGGCGCCCAGACCCACGCCACCATCCAGATCATGCCCGGCCCGCGGCTCGGCAACGTGGTGCTGGAGGTGGACGGCCTGGAGAAGGAATACGGCGATAAGCTGCTGTTCAAGGACCTCACCTTCCGGCTGCCGCCCAACGGCATCGTCGGCGTGATCGGGCCCAACGGCGCGGGCAAGTCGACGCTGTTCCGCATGATCACGGGCCAGGAGACGCCGGACGCCGGTTCGATCCGCCTGGGTGAGACCGTGAAGCT
>DATNIH010000277.1:0-3047 GCA_035604515.1 Caulobacteraceae bacterium
ACTAACCCCGGGTCTCGATCGCGGTGTAGTCGCGGCGCAGGGGGCCGTTGTAGAGCTGGCGGGGGCGGCCGATCTTGCGGCGCGGGTCCTCGAACATCTCCTTCCACTGGCTGATCCAGCCAACGGTGCGGGCGATGGCGAACAGCACGGTGAACATGGTGGTGGGGAAGCCCATCGCCTTCAGGGTGATGCCCGAATAGAAGTCGATGTTCGGATAGAGCTTGCGGTCGATGAAATAGGGGTCGTTGAGCGCGATCTTCTCCAGCTCCATCGCCACCTTCAGCAGCGGATCGTCGCTGTCGCCGATCTCGGCCAGCACCTCGTGGCAGGTCTCCTGCATCACCTTCGCCCGCGGGTCGAAGTTCTTGTAGACGCGGTGGCCGAAGCCCATCAGCCGGTACTTCCGGTCCTTCACGCCCTGCACGTATTCGGGGATGCGGTCGACGGTGCCGATCTCGCTCAGCATCATCAGCGCTTCTTCGTTCGCGCCGCCGTGGCTCGGGCCCCAGAGGCAGGCGATGCCGGCGGCGATACAGGCGAACGGATTGGCGCCGGACGAGCCGGCCAGGCGCACCGTCGAGGTCGAGGCGTTCTGCTCGTGGTCGGCGTGGAGGATAAAGATGCGGTCCATCGCCCGTGTCAGCACCGGGTTCGGCTTCCAGTCCTCCGCCGGCACCGAGAAGGCCATGCGCAGGAAATTCTCGGCGTAGGACAGGCTGTTGTGGGGCGAGATGAAGGGCTGGCCGACCGAGTATTTGAACGCGCGGGCGGCGATGGTCGGCATCTTGGCGATCAGCCGGTGGGCCGAGATCTCGCGCTGTCTGGGATCATCGACGTTGATGCTGTCGTGGTAGAACGCCGACAGCGCGCCGACCGCGCCGGTCATGATCGCCATCGGGTGCGCGTCGGAACGAAAACCGGAGAAAAACCGGTCGAACTGCGCGTGCAGCATGGTGTGGTAGGTGATGGTGTGCTCGAAGTCGGCGAACTCAGCCGCCGTCGGCAGCTCGCCGTTCAGCAGCAGGTAGCACACCTCGAGGAAGCTCGAACTCTTCGCCAGCTGCTCGATCGGATAGCCGCGGTGCAGCAAAATCCCGGCGTCGCCGTCGATGTAGGTGATCTTGCTCTCGCACGAGGCGGTCGAGGTGAAACCCGGGTCGAAGGTGAAGACGCCGGATTCGTCGTAGAGCTTGCGCACGTCGATCACGTCAGGGCCGGTCGTGCCCTTGATGACCTGCAGGTCGTAGCTGGTGTTGCCGACAGTCAGCGTGGCGTTGTCGACCATGCGCGCACCCTTCTCCCAATACTCCCGCCGCCGTAGCGGCAACGGCCCCTCATTTCGCCTTATACCGGCTTACTGCACTTGCGAAAGAGCATCGTCGATGCGTCCGAGGCTCTCCTCGCGGCCGAGCGCCGCCAGGGCGCTGGCGAGATCGGGCGCGACCGCGCCGGCGGCCAGAATGGCGCGCAGCGCCGGGCCGAATTTGCCAAAGCCGCCCTCGTTCTCCGCAAAGCCCTTCAGGGTGTCGGCCATTTCGGCCGGCTTCCAGACGGGCGCCAGCGCCAGCGCCGCGGCCAGCCGACCGATCCGGCCGACCACCTCCCCGGTGAACAGCGCGCGGGCCTTCGCGTCGAGCTCGATCGGGCGCGGTTTGAGGGCGAACATCACCAGGTCGGCCAGCTCGAGGACGGTCTTGGCGCCCTCCTTCACCAGCGGGATGGTGCGCGACAGCCGGTCGGCGAAATCGCGCGGCAGATGCACGTCGCGGCTGCGCAGCACCTCGAACACCAGGCCCATCAGCCGCTTGTCGTCGGCCAGGCGGATGTAGTGCTGGTTGAGGTGGTTCAGCTTCGGCCAGTCCATCCGCGCCGGCGCGCCGACTACGTCGGCGATGTCGAACCAGGCGATGGCCTGGCCGTCGGTGAAGATCTCGTCGTCGCCATGGCCCCAGCCGAGCCGCGCCAGGTAGTTGCGCATGGCCTCGGGCAGGTAGCCCATGTCGGCGAACTCGCGCACGCCCTGCGCGCCGTGGCGCTTGGAGAGCTTGGCGCCGTCCGGGCCGTGGATCATCGGCAGGTGCCCGAACGCCGGCAGCGGCCAGCCCATGCCCTGATAGATCAGGATCTGGCGCGGGGTGTTGCTGAGGTGGTCGTCGCCGCGGATCACGTGAGTGATGCCCATGTCGTGGTCGTCGGCCACGACGGCCAGGTTGTAGGTCGGCGAGCCGTCGGCGCGCAGCAGGATCAGGTCGTCGAGCTCGCGATTGCGGAACGAGACCTCGCCCTTGACCAGATCGTTGACAACGGTCTCGCCGTCGATGGGCGCGCGCAGGCGGACTACGAACGGCTGGTTCATCCCCGCCGGCGGCGCGCGGTCGCGCCAGGGCGAGCGGATCGGGCGGCCCTCGGCGCGAGCCTTCTCGCGCTCCTCGGCCAGTTCCTCGACGCTCATGTAGCAGCGGTAGGCGCCGCCGCGCTCCAGCAGCTCCATCACCACCTCGCGGTGGCGCTCGGCGCGGGAGAACTGGAAGATCGGCTCCGCGTCCGGCGCCAGCCCCAGCCAGTCCATGCCCTCGAAGATCGCCTCCACCGCCTCGGGCGTCGAGCGTTCGCGGTCGGTGTCCTCGACTCGGATCAGGAACTTTCCACCCCTATGGCGTGCATAGAGCCAGTTGAAAAGCGCGGTGCGGGCTGTGCCTATGTGCATCATCCCGGTGGGCGAGGGGGCTATACGGGTGACGACAGGGGCGGCGGGATCGGGCATCGCTTTACCGGCTGGAAGGGCGCGGGCTCATAACACGCGCCTCCGCCGGCTTCCTAGCGCCGCCGTCCTGCTGCGGGGCGCGGCGGCCGAAGTCCACGCCCAGCTCGACCGCGTCTTCCTCTGGGTTCCCGTCGCCTTCGGGCTCGGGGCGGCGATCTATCTCGGCCTGAAGACCGAGCCGCCCCTGTGGCCAGCGGCGAGCGCCGCGGTCGCGCTGGGTCTCGCGGCGGGCGTCGCAGCCTGGCGCGGCGGCGGGCGGGCGCTGATCGCCGTCCTGCTGCTG
>DATNIH010000278.1:0-21943 GCA_035604515.1 Caulobacteraceae bacterium
ACCGGCTTTCACACCACCGCGCTCTGTTCGCCGACCCGCGCCTGCCTGCTCACCGGCCGCAACCACCATGCGGTCGGCATGCGAGCGATCTCCAACTTCGACACCGGCTTTCCGAACATGCGGGGCGCGATCCCTCGCTCGTCGGCGACGCTCGCCGAGATCCTGCGCGAGAACGGCTACGCCACCTTCGCCGCCGGCAAGTGGCACCTTGCGCCCATGGGCGAGTGCTCGGCCGCAGGGCCCTTCACCAACTGGCCGCTGCAGAAGGGCTTCGACCGCTACTACGGCTTCCTGCAGGGAGAGACCGACCAGTTCTATCCGGAGCTGACCTCGGACAACCACTTCGTCGATGCGCCCGGCGGACCCGAGGATGGCTACCACGTGTCGGAGGACATCGTTGACCGCTCGGCGGACATGATCCGCAATCTGACCTCGCTGGTGCCGGAGCGGCCGTTCTTCCTCTACCTCGCGTTCGGGGCGATGCACTCGCCGCACCAGGCGCCGCGCGCCTACCTCGAGAAGTGGCGCGGCAAGTTCGACGCCGGCTGGGACGTCGTGCGCGGCGAGTGGTTCGAGCGGCAGAAGGCGCTGGGCGTCATCCCGGCCGAGACCAGGCTCGCCCCCCGCAACCCGGGCGTCCGGCCCTGGAGCGAGCTCAGCCAGAACGAGCAGGCGTTCGCCTGCCGCCTGCAGGAGGCGTTCGCTGCGATGCTCGAGCACACCGACGACCAGATCGGCCGTCTGGCGGCGTTCCTGAAGTCCATCGACCGCTTCGACGACACCATCTTCATCGTCCTCTCCGACAACGGCGCGAGCCAGGAGGGCGGCGCGACCGGCGTGCTCGACGAGATGAAGTGGTTCAACGGCATCCGGGAGAACCCGGACGAAGCCGTGCTCCGCCTGGACGACATCGGCGGGCCGGACAGCCACTGCAACATCCCATGGGGCTGGGCGCAGGCCGGCAACACGCCGCTGAAGTGGTACAAGCAGAACACCCACGGCGGCGGCGTCCGCGACCCCCTGATCGTGCACTGGCCGGCGGGGCTGAAGACCAAGGGCGAGACGCGGGGGCAGTTCTGCCACGCCATCGACGTCGCGCCGACCATCCTGGAGGCGCTTGGCCTGGAGAGCCCCAGCGTCGTCGCCGACGTGCCGCAGTCGCCGGTGCACGGCGTCAGCCTCGCGCCCACCTTCGCCGACGCCGGCGCCAAGCTGGCGCGCGGCGTGCAATACTTCGAGATGCTGGGCCACCGCGGCGTCTGGAAGGATGGCTGGAAGGCCGTGACCCACCACGACGCCGGCACGCCGTTCGACGACGACCGGTGGGAACTCTACCACCTCGACCAGGACTTCTCAGAGCACGACGACCTGGCCCAGGCCGAGCCGGCCAAGCTCAAGGAGCTGGTCGATCTGTGGTGGGAGGAAGCCGATCGCTACGGCGTGCTGCCGCTCGACGACCGCGGCATGTTGGCGCTGTTCGCCGCCTCGCGACGCCCGGGTCTGCCCAGCGGACGCAGCCGCTTCACCTACTATCCGCCGGTCTCGCACGTGGTCACCGACGCCTGCCCGACCGTGGCGCGGGGCTGGAGCAGCGAGGTGCGACTGACCCACCCCGCCGCCGGCGGCGACGGCGCGCTGATCGCCCGCGGCAGCCTCAACAGCGGCTTCGTGCTGTTTGTGAAGGATGGGCGGCTGGTGTTCGACTACAACGACTTCCACCGCCATACCCGGCTGGAGGCCGCCTCGCGGCTGCCGCCCGGCGAGCACACCATCGTGCTGGCGGTGACCCGGGGCGCCGACGGCAGCGCCGACGCCAGCCTCAGTGTCGACGGCGAGCTCGTGGCCGAGGGCACGATCCCGCGCCTGCTGTTCATCATCTCCTCGACCGGAATGGACGTCGGCCGCAGCCTCTCGCCGGTCACCGACGACTACGCCGCGCCGTTCGCCTACCCTGGCAAGATCGAGCGCATCGTGTTCCAACTCCCGGGCGGCGAACCGCCCCGCGGCGAGGTCAGGGCGCACATGCGGGCGGAGAGCGTGCGGCAGTAGGACAGCCGAGGGGGCGCCATGACGCGCAAGCAGGTCGGCACCGCGATTGGCATGGCCGTCGGGCTGGCGCTGACGATCGGCGCCTTCCTCTGGCCGGGCGGCCGCAACCCGCACGTTGATCGGTTGGCGCTCTGGGCAGCCTGCTCCGCCGGTGCGGCCTGCTGGTTGACCCTCGCGGTCGCCCTGCTGGCGCGCCATCGCTTCTTCAACCCCGCCGATATCGACGGCGCCGGCCTCACCGCCGCCAGCCCGCGCGCCCAGCTGCTGCAGGCGCTGATCCAGAACACCGCGGAACAGGCCCTGCTCGCCGCCATGGCCTACGCCGCCTGGCTGCTGGCGACGCCGACGTTGGCGCCCGGGCCGGCGATCCTTTGCGCCGCGCTGTTCAGCCTCGGCCGCCTGCTGTTCTTCGCCGGCTACGCCCGCGGCGCCGCCGCCCGATCGCTGGGCTTCGCGCTGACCTTCTATCCGACGGTGGGGCTGCTGGCGCTGAGCCTGCCGGGCGCAATCACGCTGCTCTTCAATGCTCTGGGCGGCGGATGAGCATCCGTACGCTGGTTGACGTGGCCATCGACGAAGATCGCAATTCCCGCTGCCTCTGGGTCCCGTCCGAGCTCTGGACGGCGTTCTGCGACGAACTCGGCCGTCAGCCGAACCGCATCGGTGTGATCGTCTATCGCAACAAGACCATCCGCGAAGGCCCGCCCTACTCCGACATCACCACCCGCCCGCCCGACTAGCGCACCTTCAGCACCAGGATGATCAGCAGCGCCGAGACGCCCAGGTGCAGCAGCATGAAGCGCACCAGCACCTGGGTGTTGGACCAGTTCAGTTCCTTGCGGCAGTGGTCGTGCAGCGGGAAGCGGATCGACGACAGCAGACGGATGCCGAAGAAGCGGGCCAGCGCCACCTTCATCAGGCCGGTGGCGCCGTTGAGCAGGATCACCGAGCCCACCAGCAGCAGGAACAGCGGGTTGCCGGTGGCGACGACCAGCAGGCCGATCATCAGGCCCAGCGGCCGCGAGCCCGCGTCGCCCATCAGCACCTGGCTGGGCGAGGCGTTGTACCAGAGGTAGCCGGCGACGCAGCCGACCATCACGAACGCCATGATCGCCCAGCCGGCGCCCTCGGGGTTGACCGGGATGTTGAGGTGCTGGGCGACGACCTGGTTGCCGATCACCGTGTAGAGCAGCCCGCCCAGGATCAGGATCGCGGTGGCGGTGAGGCTGCCGGAGACGCCGTCGACGCCGTCGGAACAGTTGGTGGCGTTGATCGACAGCCAGATCACGCCGGTGGCGAGCGGGATGTTGAGCCAGGGCGGAAGGGTGATGGCGTCCTTCCAGCCCGGCAGCCAGATGGACGAGGCGCCGATGCCGAGGATCGCCACCGAGGCGCCCAGGGCGACGACCAGGTCCATCACCGCCAGGGTGTACTCGCTGAAGCCGCCGCGGCGGTCGTCCAGGAAGCCGACCACCATGGCCACCAGCACGATCGGGATGGTGCGCACGGCGGTGGCGCCGAACGGGACGAAGATCAGCGACACCACGGCGAAGACGCCGATGAAGATCACCCCGGCGCTGACCGGCTTGCCGACGCTGAGCTCGGCGTTGACCGCGAACGCGCGGCCGCGATCGCGCGGCAGCAGGTTCCACAGTCTGGGCAGCAGGATCCAGGTCGCCGCGGCCGCGGTGGCGAAACCGACGGCGGCGAGGAAGAAGAACGAGTCGAACAGCCGCAGCGGACCCCAGTAGCGGCCAAAGGCGTGGAACACCCAGCTCAACATCGCGGCGGATTTCCCGACTCGTTGGACTCGACTGGCCCTGTTCTACGGTCGCGCGGGGGGCGGCGTCCATTTCGTCCGCACCGGGGCGTCATCGGCGCAGCAAGAAGACAAACCGCGGAGAACGCAGAGATACGCGGAACGACCATTCTCCTGGCCCCGTTGGGGAGTTCTCCGCAAGAAGCCCTGCTTCAGGTCATCACCGGGCCGCTCCGCGTATCTCTGCGTTCTCCGCGGCTATCTCTTTTGCCCTACGGGCGAGGCGGCAAGAGGGCGTCCAGGCGGGCTTTGGCGATTTCGAGCTGCTCCAGCACTGCTTCCAACCTTTGGCGGGCGTCGGGGGTCAGGTCAGGCGTGCGTTCGTGCCGGTCCGGACCAGGGGCGGCAGGCGACGGCGGCGCGACTTCGCCCTCGCCGTTGAGGAAGCGCTTGGCGCCCAGTTCGCGGTGCAGTTTCTGCACGCCCTTGATGGTGTAGCCTTCCTCGTGCAGCAGGCGGCGCACCTCGGCGAGCACGGCGATGTCGAGCGGACGATAGAAGCGCCGACCGCCGGCGCGCTTCATCGGGCGGATGAATGAGAACTTGGTTTCCCAGAACCGCAGCACGTGCTGCGGCACCCCCAGCGCGTCGGCCGCCTCGGAGATGCTGCGGAAGGCCTCTGGGCCCTTCGCCAAGGTTCGGCTACTTGTTGAGGGCGCGGTCCACCCGCGCCTTCATCACCTGCGAGGCGCGGAACGCGATCACCCGACGAGGGTCGATCGCAGCCGGCTCGCCGGTCTTGGGGTTGCGGCCCATGCGCTCGCGCTTGGCGCGGACCTGGAACACGCCGAACCCGGAAAGCTTCACCGTCTGGCCCTTCTCGAGCGCCTCGACCACTAGATCAAGCGTGCGCTCGACCAGCGATGCGCAATCCTGCCGGGTCAGGCCCACTTCCTCATGCACGGCCTCGCACAGGTCCGCCCGAGTCAATGTCCGGCCCTTCATGGATGTTCGCCCGCCCCGCTGTTGCGCTAAGGCTCCATGACCTGATTATTTTGTCAAGTCAAAGGCTTCGAGGATAGAATTTGAGGCGGGTACGAACATCGTCCGCCGAGCCGGCTCAGAGCCGGACCACCGCCGCGCCCCAGGTCAGGCCGCCGCCCATCGCTTCCATCAGCAGCAGCTGGCCGGGCTTGATTCGGCCGTCGGCGATGCCCTGGGCCAGCGCCAGCGGGATCGAGGCGGCCGAGGTGTTGGCGTGCTCGGCGACCGTGGAGATCACCCGCTCGCCGGCGATGCCGAGGCGCCGGGCGACGCCTTCTAGGATGCGCTGGTTGGCTTGGTGGGGAATGAACCAGTCGACCTCGGAGAGCTCGACGCCGGCGGCCTTGGCCGCGGCGATCACCGCCTCCGAGATGTTGACCACCGCGTGCCGGAACACCTGGTTGCCCTGCATGCGCAGCTTGCCGACCGTGCCGGTGGTCGAGGGGCCGCCGTCGACGTAGAGCAGATCCTGTTTGGTCCCATCGGCCCGCAGCGCAACGCCGAGGACGCCGCGGTCGGCCGTGGTCCCCTGCCCCACGCCCGGCTCGAGCACCACCGCCCCGGCGCCGTCGCCGAACAGCACGCAGGTGCTCCGGTCGGTCCAGTCCATCAGCCGGGTCATGGTCTCCGCGCCGATCACCAGGCAGCACTTCG
This sequence comes from Caulobacteraceae bacterium, assembly GCA_035604515.1. Classification (GTDB taxonomy): domain Bacteria; phylum Pseudomonadota; class Alphaproteobacteria; order Caulobacterales; family Caulobacteraceae; genus Acaudatibacter. The sequence goes on from DATNIH010000278.1 coordinate 5,507, forward strand.
ACTGGCCGCGCGCGACAAAGTTGTCGGCCACCGCCAGAGCGAAGATGAAGCCGGAGCAGACCGCCTGGACGTCAAAGGCGATGCCGATCGGGCAGCCGAGCTTGCGCTGCACCATGGTTGCAGCGGCCGGAAAGGTGAGATCCGGCGTTGTGGTGCCGACGATGATCAGATCGACGTCCGCAGGCGTGCGGCCCGCGGCGGCCAGCGCCTTCGCGGCGGCCTTGGTCGCCAGGTCCGACGTGGTCTCGCCGTCGACCGCCTCGCGGCGCTGGCGGATGCCGGTGCGCTCGATGATCCAGGCGTCGTTGGTGTCGACGATCTTGGCCAGGTCGTCGTTGGTGACCACGCGCGTGGGCAGATAGTCACCGACCCCGGTGACGACGCTACGAAGGATGGAGCTCACGCCTTGGTTCTTTCCCCGACCCCAGACGCTTGATTCGGGGCCGCGTCATCTGGGACCGCATTATCTTGGGCCGCTTCGTTTGGCATCGCGGCGGTCATGGTCCTCAGGTTACGGTCGATCTGGGCGACGAAGTCACTGGCGGCGAGGTCGGCCGCCAGACGGATGGCGGTGGCGAATCCGCGCACGTCGGCGCCGCCGTGGGTTTTAACTACAATTCCGTTCAGCCCGAGGAAAGGCGCGGCGTTGATCGAGCTGGGATCGAACTGCTCGGCCATGCGCCGCAGCGCGGCCGAAGCGATGATGGCGCCGAGGCGCGCGAAGGGTCCGGAGGTGAAGGTGGCGCGCAGGCGGGCGAGGAAATAGCGCGCAAGGCCCTCGCCGGTCTTCAGCGCCACATTGCCGGTGAAGGCGTCGGTGACGACGACGTCGACCGTGCCCATGGGGATATCGTCGCCCTCGACGAAGCCGCGGTAGTCGAGGTCGAGCGCCATCGTCCGCAGCAGGCGATGGGCTTCACGCACCTCCTCGTGGCCCTTCTCATCCTCGGAGCCGACGTTGAGCAGGCCGACGGTGGCACGGGCCGAGCCGTGCACGGCATGGTGAAAGGCCGCGCCCAGGATGGCGAACTCGACCAGGCGCTGGGCGTCGGCGCTGATGTTGGCCCCGACATCGAGCACCGCGGTGCGGCCCCGCAGCGTCGGCCAGCTGGCGACGAGCGCCGGGCGATCCATGTCCGCCGACATGCGCAGGATCAGCTTGGCGATGGCCATCAAAGCCCCGGTATTGCCGGCGCTGACGCAGGCGGCGGCCTCTCCGGTCTTCACCGCCTCGACCGCGTTCCACATGCTGGCGCCCTTGCCGCGGCGCATCGCCTGGGCCGGCTTCTCGTCGGCGCCAATCACCTTGTCGGTGTGGCGTATCTCGACCCGGCCCGCGAGCGTGGGCAGCTTGGCCAGGGCCGGCTTCAGCACGCGCTCGTCGCCATGCAGCAGGAAGCGGGCGTCCAGCCCCTGCTTGACCGCCCGCGCGACGGCGGGGACGACGACGGCGGGGCCGTGGTCGCCGCCCATCGCGTCGATGGAGATCACCAGGTCGGGCACGGCCGCGTCTCGATGCTCCCGTTGTTGGTCGGCAGGGTCTGGGTCGACCGGGTCTCGGCCGACAGGCGGCCCGGTATAGTGAGGCGCCTTGCCCGCAGGCAAGCTCCGGCGCTAGCCAACGGCCGGCCAGGCGATCTCGCCGGCGAGCAGCGCCTGCGGCGACGCGCCCGCCAGCGCTTCACGCGCCCGCAGCACATAGTCGCCCAGTTGCGCGGCGGTTGCGGTCTCGGCGCCGCCGAAAACGGTGCGCGTCAGCAGGCCGTCCAGCGCCGCGCGGTCCGGCAGCGCGTCGAAGGCGGCGTCCAGCGCCTTGCCGCGGCCGTAGAAGGCCTCGCCCAGGCGGCGCATGGTCTTGCCGACCGAAAGATCGCCGACCGCGAGCTCGCGCAGGCCGTTGTCGAGGCCGCCCAGGTAGGCGTCGAACAGGGCCTGGTTGATCGCCGCCGCGTCCCGACCGATGTCGCGCAGACGCGCCAGCACCAGCAGCACGTGCAGCGTATAGACCTCGAACCGGCCATCCGGCGTGTCGGGCGCGCCAAGCGCGGCGTAGAGCGCCGGCGTGCGCGCCTGGGCGACGGTGGAGGCGTAAAGCGCCTCGCCCACGGTGCGCGCCGGCCCCGGCTTCAACAAACGCTGCAGGAACATCAAACGCCGCCTCGATTTCGCCGCCCGCGGCGACTTATCTCACGCCATTGCGTAGTGCGCGCACAGCAAAAGTGGAAACAGTTTTGCGGCCGTGCGCGCGCCAATGTTTTGACTTTGGAAGGCCCATGACGATAGGTCAAAGGCCGTGAACGCCGCGATCAAGGCCCAGATGCTCCGCAAGTCCGCTTTCCTCGCCCTCGCCGCCTGCCTCGCCGCGACGGCGGCCTGCTCGCCGATCACCAGCCACCAGGGTTTCCAGGTGGTGGACGTCCATCCGGCCGACGTGAAGGTCGGCCAGGACACCCGCTCGACCGTGCTGACCAAGCTGGGCTCTCCGACCGCGACCTCGACGTTCGACAAGAACGTCTGGTTTTACATGTCGCAATTCCGCACCCAGACCTCGTTCTACAATCCCAAGACCGTTCAGCGCGACGTGACGGCGATCTCGTTCGACCCCGACACCCTGCAGGTGAGGGCGGTCGACAACTTCACCCTGCAGGACGGCCGGGTGATCGCCTACAACGTCCACGAGACCCCGACCCGGGGCCGCGAGATGACCATTCTGGAGCAGCTGGTCGGCAGCATCGGCGCCGGCTCGGTCCTGCCGCCCGATTCGGACATCACCCCCGGCAGCCACCCGGACGACCAGCGCCACTAGCATCATCCGTCCTGGCACTGCGTCAGTTTGAAATGACGCAGTGCCCCGTCCTTCTCCCCTTGCGGGTGAAGGCGGCCTGAAGGGCCGGATAAGGGTGACGGGTCGCTTCATCGCGGCCTGCGCACGAGCCGGCTGACAACCTCTCACTCGCACAACGGGCCAACGGATGAGAGGCGTCTGCGCACCCCTCATCCGTCAGCTTCGCTGACACCTTCTCCCGCAGGGGGAAAGGACGTTGGCCCTCTACTTGATTAAACCATGCGCCAGCACCGCCAGCAGCAGCAGGGCGACGATGTTGGTGATCTTGATCATCGGGTTCACCGCCGGGCCGGCGGTGTCCTTGTAGGGATCGCCGACGGTGTCGCCGGTGACCGCGGCCTTGTGGGCCTCCGATCCTTTGCCGCCGTAGTGGCCCTCTTCGATCAGCTTCTTGGCGTTGTCCCAGGCGCCGCCGCCCGAGGTCATCGAGATGGCGACGAAGAGGCCGGTGACGATCACGCCAACCAGCATGGCGCCCAAGGCCGAGAAAGCTTCCTCGGCCTTGCCGGTGATCAGTCGGATCAGGAAGAACAGCACGATCGGCGAGACGACCGGGAGCAGGGACGGCACGATCATTTCCCGGATCGCCGCCTTGGTCAGGATGTCGACCGCCTTGCCGTATTCCGGCTTGACCTCGTAGGTCATGATGCCGGGGTTCTCCTTGAACTGCCGCCGCACCTCGGCGACCACGGCCTCGGCCGCGCGGCCGACCGCGGTCATCGACAGCCCGCCGAACAGGAACGGCAGCAGGCCGCCGAACAGCAGGCCGACGATGACGTAGGGGTTGGAGAGGTCGAAGGTGACCGCGCCCAGGCCATCGAAGATCGAGCCCGGCACGGCGTTGGCCGAGAAGTACTTCAGGTCCTGGGTGTAGGCGGCGAACAGCACCAGCGCGCCGAGACCGGCCGAGCTGATCGCATAGCCCTTGGTGACCGCCTTGGTGGTGTTGCCGACCGCGTCGAGCGCATCGGTGGACACGCGCACTTCGCCCGGCAGGCCCGCCATCTCAGCGATGCCGCCGGCGTTGTCGGTGACCGGACCGAAGGCGTCGAGGGCGACGATGAAGCCGGCCAGCGACAGCATGGCCGTCGTCGCGATGGCGATGCCGAACAGGCCGCCCAGGATGTAGGTGACGATGATGCCGGCGATGATGGTCAGCGCCGGCAGGGCTGTCGATTCCAGGCTCATGGCCAGGCCCTGGATCACGTTGGTGCCGTGGCCGGCGACGGAGGCCCTAGCCACCGACTTCACCGGCCGAAAGCCGGTGCCGGTATAGTATTCGGTGATCACCACGATCGCGCCGGTCACCGCCAGGCCGACAAGGCCGCAGCCGAACAAGGCGTTCTGGCCGACATGCTGCGAGCCCTGGGCCAGCGTGGGCACATCGATGCCGTCGGCGGGAACGAGGCGGTTGATCACGAACCAGATCGCGCCGATCGAGAGCACGCCGGTGACGATCAGGCCCTGATAGAGGGCGCCCATGATGTTGTTGTTCTTGCCGAGGCGGACGGCGAACGCGCCGATGATCGAGGTGACGATGCAGACGCCGCAGATCGCCAGCGGCAGCAGCATCATGTTGCCGACGAGGTCGGGGGAGTCGTGGAAGAAGATCGCGGCCAGCACCATCGTGGCGACGGTGGTCACGGCGTAGGTCTCGAACAGGTCGGCGGCCATGCCGGCGCAGTCGCCGACGTTGTCGCCCACGTTGTCGGCGATGGTCGCGGCGTTGCGGGGATCGTCTTCCGGGATGCCGGCCTCGACCTTGCCCACCATGTCGCCGCCGACGTCGGCGCCCTTGGTGAAAATGCCGCCGCCAAGACGGGCGAAGATGGAGATCAGCGAGGCGCCGAAGCCGAGCGCGACCAGGCTGTCGATCACGTCGCGGCTGGTGTTCTCCAGATGCAGCGGGCCGGTCAGCACCGCGTAGTAGCCGGCGACGCCGAGCAGGGCGAAGCCCGCGACCAGCATGCCGGTGACCGCGCCGGAGCGGAACGCCATGGAGAGGCCCTTGGCCAGAGACTCCGAAGCGGCCTGGGCGGTGCGCACATTGGCCCTAACCGAGATCAGCATCCCCGCGAAGCCCGCTGCGCCCGAGAGCACGGCGCCGATCAGGAAGCCGGCCGCCTCGAGCGGTCCGATCAGGAAGCCGACGATCAGCAGGATCACCACGCCGACCATGGCGATGGTGGCGTACTGGCGGCGCAGATAGGCCTGCGCGCCTTCCTGGATGGCCGCAGCGATCTCTTGCATCCGCTCGTTGCCGGGCGAGGCCCGCAGCAGCGACGCCGACTGGGCTGCGCCGTAGATCACGGCCAGCAAGCCGGCGCCAATCACCAGCATCAAAACAGGACTCATATGGTAGCGCCCCTCTCGTATTCTTGCGCAAATCGCCGCGCTCGCCCGTCAGGCGGCGCGGTAGGCGAAGGCCAGTTCCCTCATTGGGCAAACGGGGTGGCCGCGCGGGCCGCCCGAAAAGTTGGCGGAAACTGCCAAAAGCGACCGCCAGACGCAACAGCCCTGCGCCGAACGCCGGAATTTCAAGGGCAGAACAGCGTCACACTGGTTCAAACCGTCGGTCCGATTGGCTCAACGCGACAGTCCCGACTCTGTTTCAGTCCCCAACATTGTCATCCCGGGCGGAGCCGCGCAGCGGCAGAGATCCGGGATCTACTTGTCGCCGGCGGTGAAGGAGGTCCCGGACGAGTCCGCTGCGCGGCTCTCCGGGATGACACAGCCTATTTGCTGAAAGCACGCATAACAGGTCGGCTCGATTGAGCGGAGACCTAGTGGATGGTCCCGGGTTTCGGCAGACCGGTGCGGTGCATCGGTCCGCCGCCGGGCATGATCTCGATCGCGGCGACCATGCCGGGGCCGGCGATGGCGGACGCGACCTGGAAGAAGGACGCCTTCAGCCGCGCCTCGTCGAGCTTGGTGTAGTCAGTCGGCACGGTGAACGGCGTGCGGTGGCCCAGCCGCACCAGCGCGTCGCGGAAGAACGGCTCCTTGTCGCGCAGGTGGATCGCGTCGGCGGAGGGCGTCAGGTCGATGCGGATGTAGACGAACACATAGTTGATCAGCCGGCCGCCCACGATGATCGGCATCGCCACCGGCGCGAGATCGACGTTCTGCCCGGTCGCCGCCTTCGGTTCGGCGGCGCTGGCGACCCCGGCGATGAGTGCGAGCGGCAGGCTGGCGAGGAACAGGCGGCGGCGCATGCCAACTCCAAAGCGGCGGTGATTCGTTCCGATTAGACGCCGCAACCCTTGCCGCCGGGTTTCCTCAGCGATGCCGGTAACCGAGCCGGGTCGGGGTAAGGCGGCGGCCGTCGAGGCGGACCTCGAGCCCTGCGTTGGGCACGAAAGCCCCGACCACCGCCGCGGGCGTGCCAAGGGCCAGGGAGGCGCGGACGAGGGCCTCGCCGTCGGCGGCGGCGCAGACCAGGGCGTAGTCATCGCCGCCGCTGGCCAGCTCGAGCCGGGCGCGGTCGGCGTCAGGCTGGCTGGCGAGCCAAGCGCGGGCGCCCTCGGAGATGGGCATCTGCGCCAGCTCCAGCACGGCGCCGCAGTTGCTCGCTTCGACCAGGCGCCCGACATCAGCGATCAGGCCGTCGGAGACGTCGGCGGCGGCGGCGGCGTGGGCGCGCAGCGCCCCGCGCAGCTCCAGCAGTGGCTGCGGCAGGCGGTAGCGCAGCGCGAGCTTGCCGCCCGGGTCGGCGATCTGCCCCCGCGCGGCCTTCAGGCCCAGATAGCCGTCGCCGATGGTTCCGCAGACCACCAGCGCGTGGCGCGGCGCCGCGCCGGACCTGGGCACCATGCGCTCGGACGGGGTCCAACCGAACACGGTGGCGGACACCGTCAGCGGCCCGGGGGTCGAGACCGTATCGCCGCCCAGCAGCGCGACGCCGAAGCGCAGGCCGTCCTCGTCGAGGCCGCGGATGAAAGCCAGGCGATCGTCCCAATCGCGCGACGGCGGCCAGGCGACCGTCAGGGTGTAGCCGAACGGCTCGGCGGCCTTGGCGGCGAGGTCCGACAGGCTGGTGCGCAGCAGCCGGCGCGCGACGATCGCGCCGTCCTCGCCGTCGAGGAAATGCACGCCCTCGACCATGGCGTCCTCGGAGATCACCAGGTCGAATCCCGGCCGGGCGGGAATGAGCGCTGCGTCGTCCATCAAGCCGAGCGCCGCCGGCTCGCCGCGCGTCAGCGGGCGCAGCGCGGCGATCCAGTCGAACTCGTCAGGCGGCTCGCTCATCACGGGCGATGGCGTCGAGGGCAGCGTTGATGAATCCGGGCTCGGGGCCTTCGAAGAACGACTTGGCGATCTCGACATACTCGTCGATCGCGACTTCCGCGGGCACGTCTGCGCGGCGCATCAGCTCGTAGGCGCCGGCGCGCAGGATCGACCGGGCGGTCGCGTCGATCCGCTCAAGCCGCCAGCCGCTGGCGAGCCGCCGGCCGACCGCCTTGTCGACATCCGACTGATCTGCCACCACCCCGCGCACCAGCTCGCCGAAGAAGGCCTCGTCGGCGCGGGCCAGCGTCTGACCCTCCAGGTCGCGGTCGAAGCGGTGGTCGGTGAACTCGCGGATGACCGTTTCGGCGCCGGCGCCGGCGGTCTCCATCTGATAGAGCGCCTGCACCGCCGCCAGCCGCGCGACCGACCTCGCCTGGCGGCCCGAGCCGCTTGCATGACCGCTCACCGCATCGTCCCGAGCAGGCGCTTGCGCACCTCGACGACCGCAAGGCAGGCCCTGGCCGCCGCACCGCCGACGTCCCCGTCGCCGGCGCTGGCCCGCACCTGCGCCTGGGCCTCGCTGTCGACAGTCAGGATGCCGTTGCCGATGGCCAGACGTCGGCCGATGGCCAGATCCATCATCCCCCGCGCGCTTTCGCCGGCGACGATCTCGAAATGGTAGGTCTCGCCGCGAATGATGCAGCCCAGCGCCACGTAGCCGTCGTAGCGGGCGCCGGCCGGGCGGTGACCGCCCTCCTCCGCCATGGCGATCACCGCCGGGATCTCCAGCGCGCCGGGAACGCTGACCACGTCAAACTCCGCGCCCGCCGCGTTCAGCGCCGCCTTGGCGCCCGCGAGCAGTTCGTCGGCGATGTCGGCATAGAGCCGCCCCTCGACGATCAGGATGCGCAGGGGGTCTTCGAGCATGAGCTCAAGCCTCGCCGGTGACTGGCCGCCAGCCTACGATTTTCCGGCCATGGCCGTCCAATGCCGCCGACGCCCTCATTCGCGCTTGCTGTCGTCGCTGACCTCGTCCGCCAAGCCTTCGCGGCTCAGGAACTCGGCGAAGTCGCCGGTCTGGCGGAAGTCGCGGTAGACCGAGGCGTAGCGGACGTAGGCGACGTCATCGAGCGATTTCAGCGCCTTCATCACCAGTTCGCCAACGACGGTCGAGGCGATCTCGGTCTCGCCCAGCTGCTCCAGCTGGCGCACGATCGCGTTGACCAGCCGCTCGACCCGCTCCGGCTCGACCGGGCGCTTGCGGATGGCGATGGAGATCGAGCGGACCAACTTCTCGCGGTCGAACGGCGTGCGGCGGCCGGAGCGCTTGAGGATAGTCAGCTCGCGCAGCTGCACCCGCTCGAAGGTGGTGAACCGCCCGCCGCAGGCCGGACAATGCCGCCGGCGGCGGATGGCGTCGCCGTTCTCCGAGGGACGGCTGTCCTTCACCTGGCTTTCGGCGTGGCCGCAGAAAGGGCAACGCATGATCTGGCCCTCCCGACGGCCGCTGCTACTAGCCATAGATGATGGGGCGCCGCCAACACAATTGCCAGTATCTGCGACGACCTGAGCGCCGGCAGGGAACCAAGCGGCGAGCCGGCGCATTCAGCCTCTCGGCGGCGAAAACCCGGATGTGAAGCCGGAACGAGAGAGTCGGAGGGTGCATGCCAAGTGAGACCGAGACGGCCGAACTATCCACGAACGACGTGTTGCGTCTCAGCGCCGACATCGTGGCGGCCTATGTTAGCCGCAACCCGGTCGGCGTGGGCGCGGTGTCTGAGGTGCTGACCCAGGTCTTCGGAGCCCTGTCGGCGCTCGGACAGCCCGCCGCGCCGGCAGCGCCGCCGCAGCGGCAGAAGCCTGCCGTACCCATCGCCAAGTCGATCCAGCACGACCACATCGTCTGCCTGGAGGACGGCAAGCAGCTGAAGATGCTGAAGCGCTATCTGCGCTCGCGCTTCGACATGAGCCCGGAAGACTACCGGCGCAAATGGGGCTTGCCGGCTGAATATCCGATGGTTGCGCCGGCCTATGCCGAACGCCGCTCGGCTTTCGCCAAGGAGATAGGGCTGGGCCGCGGCGTGCGGCGCAAAGTGTCGCCCTAGGCTGCGACGCCGCCCAGGCGGGCGATATTGCACTTGGCCCACAGGCCCTGCAGCGCCGCGGTGAGATCGTCCATCATCTCGTCGGTGTGGAACGGCGAGGGCGTGAAGCGCAGGCGCTCGGTGCCGCGCGGCACGGTCGGATAGTTGATCGGCTGCACATAGACGCCGTGGTCGTGCAGCAGCATGTCCGAGACCAGCTTGCAGTGGACCGGATCGCCGACCATCACCGGCACGATGTGACTGACCGAAGGCATCACCGGCAGGCCAGCGGCGGCGAAGCGCGCCTTCAGCGCCTGCGCCCGCTCCTGGTGGCGTACGCGCACCTCATTGTGCGCGCGGAGCCAGCGGATCGACGCCAGGGCCCCGGCAGTCAGGGCCGGCGGCAGAGAGGTGGTGAAGATGAAGCCCGGCGCGATCGAGCGGATCGCATCGACGATGTCGGTATCGGCGGCGATGTAGCCGCCCATCACGCCGAAGGCCTTGGCCAGCGTGCCCTCGATGATGTCGATATCGGCCGCCGCGCCGTCGCGCTCGGAGACGCCGCCGCCGTTGAGGCCATACATGCCGACCGCGTGCACCTCGTCGAGGTAGGTCAGGGCGCCGTACTTCTTCGCCAGCGCCGCCGTGGCCGGGATGTCGGCGATGTCGCCGTCCATCGAATAGACGCTCTCGAAGGCAATCAGCTTAGGCGCATCCGCCGGCGCCTCGGCCAGCAGGCGCTCGAGGTGGCCAAGGTCGTTGTGGCGGAAGATCTTGAAGGGGCCGCGACCATTGCGGATGCCGGCGATCATCGAGGCGTGGTTCAGTTCGTCGGAGAAGATGATCAGGCCAGGCAGGATCTTCGCCAGCGTCGCCAGCGTGGCTTCGTTGGAGACGAAGCCCGAGGTGAACAGCAACGCGCCCGCCTTGCCATGCAGGTCGGCCAGCTCGGCCTCCAGCTCCACGACATGGTGGGTGGTCCCGGAAATGTTGCGCGTGCCGCCCGTGCCGGCGCCGGCCTCGTCGATGGCCTTGTGCATCGCCGCCAGCACGACCGGGTTTTGGCCCTGGCCGAGATAGTCGTTCGAGCACCAGACCGTCACTTCGCGCGTTTCGCCGGACGGCGTCGTCCAGGTCGCCAGCGGAAAATCGCCCTGGTGGCGCTTCAGGTCGGCGAAGACGCGGTAGCGCCCCTCCTGGCGCACCTCGTCGAGGGCTTTCTGGATCGCGGCGTGGTAGTCCATCGGCAACTCAGGCGTCTCCGTTCGCCCGCAGGGGCGCTACTTGTGGGGCCTATTCGCATGCGCGGGCCTCCTCGTCATCTAAGGAGTTTCCCGCAGGTGCGCCAGTCAGCTTGCAGGCGGAATGGTTACGGACTCCGCCTGCAAGCGGATCAAACTGGGCGCCCGAGGGGCTCAAGCGGCGCGGCGCTTCTGTTCGTCCAGGTAGAGCGCCATCTCCTCGGAGAACGCCCGCGCCACGCTCGGCCGCGCCGCGATGCGGTCGCGATAGGCCGCGAGCCGCGGGTAGTCAGCCAGGTTTGGACCGCGGACCTGGGTCCAGTTCAGCACCACGAACAGATAGCCGTCGGCGATCGAGTATTCGTCGTTCAGGTACTCGCGCTCGCTGAGCGCCTTTTCGAGGAAGGCGAACCGCGCCCGGGCCTTGTCCAGGGCATAGGCGCGGACTTCGTCGCTGGTCCGTGGACTGAGGATCGCCGAGAAGGCGCCGGTATGGAGCTCGGAATTGACGAAGCCGATCCACTGCTGACGCCGCGCCCGGGCTTCCGGGTCCACCGGCCAGTGCATGTCGGCGAGATAGCCGAGGATGGCGGCGTTCTCGGTCAGCACCGAGCCGTCATCCAGGCGCAGCGCCGGGACCAGGCCGAGCGGATTGATAGCCAGGTAGTCCTCGCCGGCCTCGGTCTTCTTCGCAGCGCCATCGACGTAGACGAAATGGGCGTCCGCGCCCGCTTCATAGAGCGCGATCCGGGTGGCCATCGAGCAGGCGAGCGGGGAGAAATAGAGATGCATGGGAGTTCCTCGTTGCAGGGCGCACCCTATTTACCTACCGTCTCGCATAGAAATGGCAGGAGTTAGCTGCGACATGGTACAAAAAGAACTTATCCGGCGCGGGCGACCGCGACAGTTCGATCCCGCCGAGGTGTTGACCAAGGCGCGGGACACCTTTTGGGCCGCGGGATACCAGGCGACGTCGCTCGACCGGCTCTCCGAGGCCACCGGGCTGAAGCGGCCCAGCCTCTACGGCGCGTTCGGCGACAAGCAGGCGCTCTATGTCGCGCTGCTGCGGCGCTATCGCGAGACCAGCCTGGCCAACGTCCAGCGGATGCTCGACCACGCGGCTACGCTGCGGGAGGGACTCGCCGCCGTCTACGCCGCCGCGATCGACCTCTATATCCCGAACGGCCAGGGCTGCTTCGTGCTCAACACCGCGCCGAGCGAGGCGGAGACGGACGAGGCGGTGCGCGGCGAGCTCAACCAGGTCACCCAGGACCTCGACGCGGCGTTCGCGGCCCGGATCGCGCGGGCCAGGCGCGAAGGCGAGATCGACGGCGCGGTCGATCCCGACGAACGCGGGCGGCTGGCGATGGCGATGCTGCACTCGCTCTCGGTCCGCGCCCGCGCCGGCGAACCGCGCGCGGCGCTGGAGCGCCTGGCGCGGTCGGGCGTCGACCTGCTGTTGCGCTAGCCCAGTTCGTCCAGCTTGCCGCGCAGCAGTTGCAGCACCGCTGAGAAGTCCTTGCGGCCGTAGCCGAGGCGGTCGAACAGCGCATAGAGCGCCTCGGCCTGCGCCCCGAGCGGCGTGGTGGCGCCCGACTTCGCCGCCGCCTCCTGCGCCAGCTTCAGGTCCTTGAGCATCAGCGCGGCGAGGAAGCCGCCTTCGTAGCCGCGGTTCGAGGGCGCGGTCGGCACCGGGCCCGGCCAGGGGCAGTACGTCGTCAGCGACCAGCACTGACCCGACGACTGCGAGGCGATCTCGAAGAACCGTTCGGGGGCCAGGCCCAGCTTCTCGGCCAGGGCGAACGCCTCGCAGACGCCCAGCATCGAGACGCCGAGCACCATGTTGTTGCAGATCTTGGCCGCCTGACCAGCCCCGGCGCCGCCGGCGTGGATCGTCACCCGCGCCATCGGCGAGAGCGCCTGGCGCACCACCTCGAACAGCGGCTCGTCGCAGCCGACCATGAACGCCAGCGTCCCGGCGTTCGCCGCCATGGTGCCGCCGGACACCGGCGCATCGGCCGGCCGGAGCCCCGCGGCGGCGGCCTGCGCCGCGACCGACCGCGCGGTCTCGACGTCGATGGTCGAGCAATCGATCACCAGCGCACCTTGCTCGGCGTTCGGCACGATGGTCTCGGCGTAGGCGGCGGCGACCTGGGCGCCGGTGGCCAGCATGGTGACGACGACCGAGGCGCCTTTGACCGCCTCCGCCGCCGAGCCTGCGGCTTCGCAGCCGGCCGCCGCCGCCCTGGCCAGGGCCTCAGCCGAGAGGTCGTAGGCGACGACTCGCTGGCCCGACCCGGCGAGGCGCGCGGCCATGCCGAGCCCCATCGCGCCGACGCCGAGAAACGCGATATGAGTCATGGACTTACTTCGGCTTCCTAAACACCAGCAGGAACTGGTCGGTGTGGCCGCGGATCTCGGGCTTGAACACATTCAGGCTGTGGTCGTCGGCCGGATTGCGCAGCACGTCGCTCTCGCCGGCGAGCACGAAGCCGACGCTCTCCACTTCCTTCTTCACGAAGTCCTCGTCGATGCGATGCAGCGCATCGGCGGTAGGGGTGACGTCCGAGCCGGGCTTGGCCGCGTGGTCCTCGATGAAGAATTCGCCGCCGGGCTTCAGCGAGGCGAAGATCAGCTTGTCGAGGCCCACCACATCCAGCTTCAGCACGCTCAGATGCAGGTCGTGGTAGTTCTGCGAGGTCCAGACCAGGTCGTACTGGCCGGCGCCCTTGAGCAGCGCGTCCGGCGTCATCGGCTCCTCGGAGACATTGGGGAAATGCGGGTCGGCCGCGACGCCGTTTGACGCCTTGGCCATGTCGGCCCCGCCGATCAGCGGCACCGCTTCGGTGACGTGGCCGGAGGGTCCGACCGCGACGCTGAGCAGCCGGGTGAAGTAGCCACCGCCCGGAATCAGCTCGAGCACCTGCTGACCGGGCTTCACCCCGGCGAAGTTAAGCACCTCGACGGGCTTGCGCGCGTCGTCGCGCACGGTGTCCTTGTCCGGCCGGTTCGAATTGTGGACCGCGAGGGCGATGGTGGATGGAGTCTCGGCGGCGCGGACTGCGAAGACGCCGCCCACGAGAGCGATCGCCGCCGCGGCGGCGAAATGGCTGGCCTTCATCGTCAACGTCTCCCCAATCAGCTTGTTCTAAGGCGGCGTTTCTAGCCCGCCCGGCGGCGGCTTGCCATTGCCCTTCGCCTGCAATGGCGGCTTGGCTTATAGGAGCGCTGATGACGACACCGCCGCTCGCCCCCTACCCCGCCCTGCGTCTGCGCCGGCTGCGCCAGGCCGACTGGGTGCGGCGGCTGGTGCGCGAAACCACCTTGACCCCGAACGACCTGATCTGGTCGGCCGTGGTGCACGCCGGCGAAGGCCGCGTGCCGGTGCCCTCGATGCCCGGCGTCGAGCGCTGGTCGGTGGCCGAAGCGGCGAAGGCCGCGAAAGAGGCCAAGGCGCTCGGCATCCCGGCAATCGCCATCTTCCCCTACATCGACGCCGAGAAGAAGGACCCGGAGGGCTCGGCCGCGGTCGATCCGGACGGGCTGGTCTGCCGCGCGGTGAAGGCGATGAAGGACGCCGCGCCCGAGGTGGGCGTGATGTGCGACGTGGCGCTCGATCCTTTCACCGAGCACGGCCACGACGGCCTGGTCGAGGGCGGGCGCATCCTCAACGACGCCACCATCGAGCGGCTGGTCGAGCAGGGCCTGGCCCAGGCGGCGGCCGGCTGCGACATCCTCGCGCCGTCGGACATGATGGACGGCCGGGTCGGGGCGCTCAGGGCCGCGCTGGAGGCCGCCGGCTTCCAGGACACCATGATCATGTCGTACGCCGCCAAGTATGCCTCGGCGTTCTACGGCCCCTACCGCGAGGCGATCGGCTCGGGGAAACTGGGCACAGGCGCCGCCCCCAACCCGGCCGACAAGAAGACCTACCAGATGGACCTCGGCAATTCCGACGAGGCGCTGCGCGAGGTGGCGCTCGACATCGCCGAGGGCGCCGACATGGTGATGGTCAAGCCCGGGATGCCCTACCTCGATATCGTCCGCCGCGTGGTCGAGGCCTTCGCGATGCCGACCTTCGCGTTCCAGGTCTCCGGCGAATACGCGATGCTCATGGCCGCCGCCCAGAACGGCTGGCTGGAGCAGGACCGCGCCATCCTGGAGGCCCTCAGCGCCTTCAAGCGCGCGGGCTGCGCGGGCGTGATCACCTACTTCGCCCCGGTCGCGGCGCGGCTGCTGGGGGCCTAGGGCGGAGCACGCGCAGGCAATAGCGGCCAGCCATCGGGCTGGCGGAGCTGACCGGGCGCCGGCGTCGCAGGGCTTACTTTCTGGCCGCCGCCACATAGTTGCGGTGCTAGGCGCCCGGGGCGCGCACGGATGTCATTTTCGTCAGGAATTCGCGCAACTGGAACAGGCTCACGTCGTCGACCGTGCCTTCACCCTCCCGGAACGGCTGGTCGAGGTGGCCAATCAGAACGAGCGAATAGATGAACATGTAGCCGACGAAGATCAGGATCAGCATCGATTCCCACGCCCCCGTCGTCCTCAGGAACAGAAGAACAAAGAGGCTCGCCAGCACCAACGTCTGCACCAGCACATGCACCGAGGGCACGAATTCCATTTTCTGGATGTAAGCGACGCGGAAGATCGAACGGCGGAGCGCATCCTGCTCGCCTCTGAGCCGCACGATGAAACGCTCGGAGAGATTCAGTTCCTGCAGCCGCCAGAAAAGCGGGGAAAGCTCGTCCACCCGCGCCACGGCAGGCGCAAGGTTGCTGTGCGCGCCTTTCACGCCCAGCCCCTCGTCGAACGCTTCGACGATATTGGCGAGCGCGGTTCGAAGCGCGGGCATGTCGACAGCGGGCTCGCTGAGCGAGAAGCTCAGCACGTCATCGTGAATCGCCTCCAGCGCGGTGCGAATCTCGGCCGGCATGCGCTCGGCCTCGCGGTAGTCCCCCAGCACCTGCGAGAGCAGGAAGCCGATCAGAAAGATCGCGCCAGCGATCAGGCTCGGCACGAGGCCGTCGAGCGGCATGAACTCATAGCCCAGCGCGTGGACACCCGCCTTAAGCACCGCCAACAAGACGATAACCGGCATGACCCGCAGAAATAGGTGGAAGCGCTTAGCGAGACTCATCCGTCGGCTTCTCTTGGCGAACTCAAGGGGAGGAGGGCGCGGGCCGCCACCCATCCCGACGCCGACACCCGTTGTAGTGGGACGCTAGGGGCGTTCCGTGACACTTTGTTGAATACAAGCCCCAAGACCGTTCTCGGGCGGCGCTGCGCCGTTCCGCTCATCAATGCACACACGCGCTAGCGGTTGATTTCCACCAGCAGCACCCAGGCGCCGATGATGCCGACCACGAGGGACAGGATGATCCCGGCCGCGGCCCAGTAGAGGCCGTCGAGATCGCCCCAGCACAGCAGACCGCCGGCGACCAGGAGCGGGACGCCGACGAAGCTGCTCAGGAAAGCCCGGACGAACGGCCTCGCCTCGGAATTCGGGAGGGGCGATCTGTAGGCGTGGAGCTGGAAGGCGAACGGCGCTGCGAGCGACAGCACGCCGATCGACCCGCACTCGATCGCCAGCGCCACAGCCTGCTGGCCCGGCAACAGCAGGAGGCTGCTGAGGACCAGCGCCGCACCGAGCGCGATCACGGTTTCGGCCGCGCGGCCCGGCAGCAGTTCGTGCGCGAGGATCCGCGACAGGTTGACCGACATGCCCACCATCACCAGGCCGGTCAGCGCCGCCGACGCGCCAACCTCGGCCGAGAAGAAGGTCTCCCAGCTGGAGAAGACTGGGTTCATTCAGAGCCGCCGCAGGTAGCTTTCGGGGTCGTTGAGGAACGCCCGCGTCAGGCGGACGTGGTCAAGCTCGTCATACGGCGTCGGGGTGAGCTGGTCGCCGTCGAACAGCAGGATCTGCGCGCCGGGGAAGGCCATCAGGATCGGCGAGTGGGTGCAGATCACCAGCTGGCTGCCGTCGGCCACCACCTGTTTCAAGAGCGAGATCAGCGTCAGCTGGCGCAGCGGCGAC
>DATNIH010000279.1:0-9830 GCA_035604515.1 Caulobacteraceae bacterium
CGGCCGTCGACGGCGGCGGTGAGCAACGAGGCCGCTTCAGCCAACCGGTCGAAGGCTTCGCGCAGGGCGGGGAGGGCGGTCTGGGCCGCATCGGTCAGCAGCAGGCCCTTCGGCGTGCGCTTGAACAGCGAGACCCCCACATAGTCTTCCAGGTTCTGGATCTGTTGGGAGACGGCGCCTGGCGTCACCGACAGCTCGTCGGCGGCGCGGCTGAAGTTGAGGTGCCGCGCGGCGGCCTCGAAGGCGCGGAGGGCGTTGAGCGGAGGGAGGCGGCGCCTCGTTTCCATGAGTTTTACTGATACCCCCGGCAGAAGACTTCGGTTGCGAAATGGGCGCCGCAAAGCCACTTTGCAATCACCCGAAGGCGCATCGGCCCTTTCGCTGACGGGTGTCAGCGGGGCGGATCGAAAGATTCGCCCCGCTATGCCGTTCACTGAGGCTATTAGAACAGCTAACAAGGTCGCCTAAGAGTAAGATGGGCAAGACACCGACATCCAAGCGGCGCAACGCGCTGGTGGCGCTCGGCGGACAGGGGTCCGCCAAGGCGGTCGGCGAAGTGTGGCTGGTCGGCGCCGGCCCCGGCGATCCCGAGCTGCTGACGCTGAAGGCGCTGAAGGCGCTGCAGCGCGCCGACGTCGTGGTGCACGATGGCCTGGTCAGCGACGCGATCCTGGATCTGGCGCCGGACACCGCGCGGCGCCTCTCGGTCGCCAAGCGCAAGTCGCGCCATTCCTACGCCCAGGACGAGATCAACCGGCTGCTGGTCGCGTTCGCTCGCGACGGCCTGACCGTGGTGCGGCTGAAGGGCGGCGATCCGTTCATCTTCGGCCGCGGCGGCGAGGAGCTGGAAGCCTGCCGCGCGGCCGGCGTCACCTGCCACATCGTTCCCGGCGTGACCGCGGCGCTGGCGGCGGGCGCGGCGGCCGGCGCGCCGCTGACCCACCGCGGCGCGGCGCAGGCCGTCACCTTCGTCACCGGCCATGCGGCCGTGGGCGGCGAACCCGATCTGGACTGGCCGAGCCTGGCGCGGGCCAACCAGACGGTGGTGATTTACATGGGCGTTTCGACCGCAGCGCCGATCGCCGCGCGGCTGATCGCGGCGGGCCGGGCAGGCTCGACGCCGGCGCTGATCGTCGAGGACGCCAGCCTGCCGACCGAGCGCCGCATCGTCACCACGCTGGCGGGGCTCTCCGACGCCGCGGCGGCGGTCACCGGGCCCGCGCTGCTGATCGTCGGCGAGGCGATGGCGCTGGCCCAAGCATACCCCTCCCCCTCGAGGGGAGGGGCTAGGGGTGGGGGGTTCGTGGAGACGGACACCGCCCTTGCCGGCTCGCCTGCGATCGCTGAAACAGCCCCCCACCCCCAACCCCTCCCCTCGAGGGGGAGGGGAGCAACAGGGGCGTCGCGATGAAAGCCCTCACCGGCAACAATCTGGCCGACGGCGAGGCGGTGTTCCTCGGCCACGCCGGCGACTGGGTTCCCAGGTTCGCTGACGCCGAGCTGTTCGACGACGAGGACGCGGCGCTGGCGGCCGAGGCGCGGGCCAAGACCCAGATCACCATCGTGGTCGACCCCTATCTGATCGACGTGATCCCGTCCGAGCACGGCTTTGCGCCGCTCAGCTACCGCGAGCGGGTCAGGGCGCTGGGGCCGACCAACAAGCCCGAGCACGGCAAGAAAACCGAG
The DNA here is from genome assembly GCA_035604515.1 of Caulobacteraceae bacterium. GTDB lineage: Bacteria > Pseudomonadota > Alphaproteobacteria > Caulobacterales > Caulobacteraceae > Acaudatibacter. The sequence continues at coordinate 1,687 of DATNIH010000279.1, forward strand.
GGCGGCGAAGCCATCGACGCCCTGTTGCACGCCCACGGCGCGGCCCGCTCCAAGGGCCGCGTCGAGCTGATAAGGCGCAAGTAGAGGAGGCGCCGCGATGTACCAGTACGACGCCATCGACAAGGAAATGCTCGCCGACCGGGTCGCCGAGTTCCGCGAACAGTGCGAGCGCCGTCTCTCCGGCGAGCTGACCGAGGACCAGTTCAAGCGGCTGCGGCTGATGAACGGCCTCTATCTGCAGCTGCACGCCTACATGCTGCGGATCGCCATCCCCTATGGGGCGCTGAATTCGAAGCAGCTGCGCAAGCTCGCCTTCATCGTCGGCGCCTACGACAAGGGCTACGGCCACTTCACCACCCGCACCAACCTTCAGCTGCACTGGATCAAGCTGAGGGACGCGCCGGACATCCTGGCGCACCTGGCCGAGGTGGGGATGCACGCGATCCAGACCAGCGGCAACGACATCCGCAACATCACCGCCGACCCCCATGCCGGCGCCAATGCCGACGAGGTCGACGATCCGCGCATTTGGGCCGAGGCGATCCGGCAGTGGTCGACCTTCCACCCCGAGTTCTCGTTCCTGCCGCGCAAGTTCAAGATCGCGGTCACCGCCTCGCCGGCCGACCGGGCCGCGACCAAGGTCTACGACATCGGCCTGCGGCTACACCGCAACGACGCCGGCGAGCTTGGCTTCGAGGTGCTGGTCGGCGGCGGGCTGGGGCGCACGCCCTATCTCGGCCCGGTGATCCGCCAGCATCTGCCGGCGCGCCACCTGCTGAGTTATCTGCAGGCGATCCTGCGGGTCTACAATCGCCACGGCCGGCGCGACAACATCTGGAAGGCGCGCATCAAGGTGCTGGTCGCCGGCCTCGGCGCCGAGGGCTTTGCCCGCGAGGTCGAGGCCGAGTGGGAAAGCGCCGACGCCGCCCAGGTCGACCTGCCTGACCTGGAGCTGGCCCGCATCCGCGCCGCCTTCACCCCGCGCAACTTCGAGCGCCTGCCGGCGGCGTCCAGCGCGTTCGAGGCGGCCAAGGCCGGCGATCCAGCCTTCGCCCGGTTCGTTCGCCACAACGTCAAGCCGCACAAGATCCCCGGCTACGCCATCGTCGACATCTCGCTGAAGAAGCCCGGCGAGACGCCCGGCGACTGCTCGGGCGAGCAGATGGAGCTGCTGGCCGACCTCGCCGAGCGCTACTCCCAGGACGAGCTGCGGGTCCACTACGAGCAGAACCTGATCCTGCCGCATGTGAAGCTGGACGATGTGCCGGCGCTGTGGAAGGCGCTGGGGACCCTGGACCTCGACACCCCCAACCGCGGGCTGGTCACCGACATCATCGCCTGCCCGGGGCTCGACTACTGCACCCTGGCCAACGCCCGGGCCATCCCGATCGCCCAGCAGATCGCCAAGCGGTTCGCGGACCCGGCGCTGGCCGAGAAGGTCGGCGAACTGGGCATCAAGATCAGCGGCTGCATCAACGCCTGCGGCCACCACCATGTCGGCGCCATCGGCATCCTGGGCGTCGATAAGAAGGGCGAGGAGTTCTACCAGCTCACCCTCGGCGGCTCGGCCGAGGCCGACGCGAGCCTCGGCCAGGTGCTGGGCCCGGCCGTGCCGGCGAACAAGGTCGCCGACGCCGTCGACAGCATGGTCGAGGTGTATTTGCGCGAACGCAAAGACGGCGAGCGCTTCCTCGATACGTTCCGGCGCACCGGGCTCGCCCCGTTCAAGGAGGCGGTCTATGCCAGCGCTCATTAGGTGGACCGGCCAGCGCGCCGAGGCGGCGGACGATCCCTACACCACCGTCGCCGACGAGGAGTCGATTCCGCGCGGCGACGTCATCGTCTCGCTGCAGCGGTTCCACAACGAAGGCCACCGGCTGCTGGCCGAGGGCCGCAAGGTCGGCGTTCGGATCGAGGCCGACGAGGCGGTGGAGGACATCGCCGCCGACCTGCGACGGATCGCCGTGGTGGCGCTGGTGTTCCCGAAGTTCTTAACCGGCCAGGCCTACTCTTCGGCCCGAATCCTGCGGGAACGCTATGGCTACGAGGGCGAGGTGAGGGCGGTCGGCGACGTGCTGCGCGAGCAGGCCAGGTTCATGGTCCGCTGCGGCATCGACGCTTTCGCGCCGACCGACGGCTCGACGCCGGAAGCGTGGAGCCATGTCGTCGGCCGCTATCGCCACGTCTACCAGCGCGCCGCCGACGGCCGCGCTCCAGCTTTCGTGGAGCGCCAGGCATGAGCCTCGCTGTCGGGCGCCTTAACCCCTCACCCTCCCACGCTGCTTCGCATCGCGGGCCCCTCCCTCTCCCTCTGGGAGAGGTGTTCAGCGCCTACTTCACCTCTCCCGGAGGGAGAGGGAGGGGCCCGTCGCGCAGCGATGGGAAGGTGAGGGGTTACGCTCTCGGGGACCTATCATGAGCCTCGCCCTGGACGATATCGACCACGCCGACTCCCTGGCCCAGCGGCTCGATGCCCAGCTGCGCCATGCCCATCCGCTGGAGATCATCCGCGCGGCTTACGAGGAATATGGCGACGAGCTGGCGCTGGTCTCCTCGTTCGGCGCCGAGTCCGCCGTGCTGCTGCACCTGGCCTCGCAGGTGAACCCGGCGATCCCGGTGCTGTTCCTCGACACCGGCATGCTGTTCGGCCAGACCCTCGACTACCGCCAGCAGCTGGCGGCTCAGCTCGGCCTCACCGACGTCCGCGACCTGCGGCCGCGGTTCGAGGATCTCGCCACCGTCGATCCCAGCGCCGACCTGTGGAAGACCGACACCGACGCCTGCTGCCACATCCGCAAGGTGATCCCGCTGGACGCCGCGCTCGACGGCTTCTCGGCCTGGATCACCGGCCGCAAGCGCTTCCACGGCGGCGACCGCCTGCGCCTGCCGGTGGTCGAGGCGGCCGACGGCAAGCTGAAGTTCAACCCGCTGGCCAACTGGAACAAGGCCGACCTCGACGCCTACATCGCCGAGCACGACCTGCCCGAGCACCCGCTGGTGTCGTTCGGCTATCCCTCGATCGGCTGCTGGCCCTGCACCAATCCGGTCGAGGAAGGCAGCGACATTAGGTCCGGGCGTTGGGCGGGTTCGCAAAAGAGCGAATGCGGCATACATACCGCCCGCGCCCCCGGCGCCGCCCCGTACGTCGGCGGCGATATCTGAACTCTGAGAGCTGAGCGCTTTGACGGTCCACCGCCTCCGCAAGCACGCCCCCCATTTCCCCTCCCCCTTGAGGGGAGGGGTCAGGGGCGGGGGTCTGCCTGTTCTGGACCGGCCGTCGGCGGATTGTCGACTCGCGTCGTGGCAGCTTAGAGAGCCCCCCACCCCCAACCCCTCCCCTCATGGGGGAGGGGAGCTTCAAGGATGACGATGACCGATCTTGCAGTCACCGCCCCCGCTCCTACTGCGAATGGGCCGATGAAGGCGTCCGGCGCCTTCTACGTGGAGCGCGTGACCCACGTCGAGCACTGGACCGACGAGCTGTTCACCCTGCGCACCACCCGCGATCCGGCGCTGCGCTTCGCCAGCGGCCAGTTCGTGATGCTGGGGCTGATGGTGGGCGGCAAGCCGCTGGTGCGGGCCTATTCGGTGGTCAGCCCCTACTACGCCGACGAGCTCGAGTTCTTCTCGATCAAGGTGCAGGACGGGCCGCTGACCAGCCGCCTGCAGCACGTCCAGGTCGGCGACGAGGTCCTTATCGGCAGGAAGCCGACCGGCACCCTGGTGCTCGATGGCCTGCTCCCCGGCAAGAACCTCTACCTGCTCGGCACCGGCACCGGCCTCGCGCCGTTCCTGTCCCTGGTCCGCGACCCCGAGACCTACGAGCGCTACGAGAAGGTGGTGGTCACCCACACCGTGCGCCGCACCGTCGACCTGGCCTATCGCCACTTCCTCGAGCACGGCCTGCCGAACGATCCGGACCTCGGCGAGATCGTCGCTCCCAAGCTGATCTACTACCCCTCGGTCACCCGTGACCCGTTCAAGCACCAGGGCCGTATCACCGACCTGATCACCTCCGGGCAACTGTTCCGCGACATCGGTCTGCCCGAATTCGACAAGACCCGCGACCGCGTGATGCTCTGCGGCGGCCCCTCGGTGCTGGCGGACCTGAAGCAACTGCTGCTGGACCGCGGCTACGAAGAGGGCTCGATCGCCGCGCCGGGCGACTTCGTGCTGGAACGGGCGTTCGTGGAAACCTGACCCCAGGGTCTGCGATGCCGTTTGCCGGACGTCGGAGGGGCGCTGGAGCCCCACGGCGGGGGTGTCGGGCAGGGGTACTATCAGTAACGTTACGAATCGGCTGTATGGGCCCGGCAGGGGCCGTAGCGTCGATTGCGCACATTCGGGCGACCGCCAACGCATCTATCAGGACGGCCAGAGCAATCGGCTGCCGACCTGCAGTCGGACTTCGATGCACTCTGGGGAGAAATTCCGCAGGACTAGTAACTGACTGCCAATGGCCTCAGTCCGAGTCTTGGAACTACATCCCTACTTCACTACCTCCCAGAAAATCCCCGCCACGCACACGAACCCCAGCGTGAACACCAGCGTCCGGACGAACGGGACGCCGAGCCAGTAGACGACGGCGTGGGCGACGCGCAGCCAGAAGAAGCCCGTGGCCCAGAGCGCGGTCATGGCGTCGGCCTTGCCGGCGGCCTGGGCCACCAGCACCAGGGCGGCGAAGGGGGCGAAGCTTTCCACGGCGTTCATAAAGGCGCGGTCGGCGCGCTTGCCCCAGGCGGGCAGGGGGCGCGGCGTCGGGTCGGCGTAGTTGGCCGGCTTCGGCGGGCCGTTGGTCATGATCTGGGCGACGACGTAGGGGATCCACAGGGCGGCGGTGAGCATGGCGGTGTAGGCCAGGTACTTCAGGTCGGTGGTCATGGCGGCGTTTCCCTGGACGCGGTGTCAGCGCTCGCGTCTCGCCGGAAGCTGTACCACGCTCGCGTTGGAGCGTCGCTTTTGGAAATCTACACGCAAAACGCCAGTGTCATCCCGGCCAAGCGCAGCGCAGAGCCGGGATCTCCGGCCGGAAGGTCCCGGACAGCTCGCTGGCGCGAGCATTCCGGGATGACACGGTTGAGTCAGTTCTGTCCCGGCAGGTTCGAGCCCACCCGGATCACCGTTGGGCGCAGGTTCGCGAAGGCCTGGGCGGCGAAGTCCTGGGCGCTGTCGCCGTTCATGCGGGTGGTGCCCTGCTCCAGCACGTCGTCGCCGTACTTGGCGCCCAGCTGGCCCGCCCAGGCCTGCCAGGCGTTGAGGGTGGCGTCTTCGGTGACCGAGATGGCGGCGTAGAGGTTGTTGAAGTTGTCGGCGTGGCTGCCCTGGTAGTTCAGCGACACCACCGGGTCGGCGGCGTTGCCGCACAGCTTCAGGCAGTCGGCGGCGTAGGTCCCGCCGAAACCGCGGCTTATGTCGCCGAAGGTGGGCAGCTGCGGCACGGGGTGGTCGTAGCCGCCGGCGAAATACTGCGCGATCGGGAAGCTGCAGGCCGGGCCGTAGCCGTCGATGCCGATGTTGTCGATCTTGCCGGCGGTCTGGCCGACGATCACCGTGCAGGCGCCGACCTTGTAGGTCAGCGTCGGGCCGTCGGTGCGGAACGCCGGGCCGGTGATGGTCTCCAGGAAGGCGACGTTGGAGCCGATCACGTCGGGGGTGAAGATCTGCGCCAGCTTCGGGTTGGGCGCGGCGGGGGCGGCGGCCGCGGCGTTGGTCGCAGAGGCGGCGTTGGCGGCGACGGCGTTGTTGGCCGGCGCCACCCGGTTGCAGGCCGCCAGCGCGAACGGCGCCAGCACCAGAAGCCAGATAGCCCGCATCGCCTCGCCCTCCAATTTTGGGAGAGCTTAAACACCGCGCAGCCGGGTCGCCACCAAGTTCCCCTCCTCCTTGCGGGGAGGGGTTAGGGGTGGGGGTGTCAGCTGGATGTCGGCCGCGAGGGATGCAAGACGCCGTAGCGGCGGGCGCTGAGCTGACACCCCCATCCCCGACCCTTCCCCGCAAGGGGGAAGGGAGATGGTGCTTCGCTTTGCGGGAGATGTGCGAGCGTCGCGACGGGAGGGGAGTCAGGCCGGCGCTCGCCAGCGAAGCCCGTTGAACCGGGCGAAGTCGCGGTCGAAGGTGATCCACTCGCAGCCGTGCTCGATGGCGAGGGCGGCGAACCAGGCGTCGGTCACGTCGGGGCCGGTGATGTTGGCCTCGGTGCAGAGCCGTTGAAAGATGCCCCAGTGGCGGCTGCCGGGTTCCACAAGCTGGGCGTTCGGTTGATCCATCAAATCCTGACAGTAGCCGAACGCGTCTTCCAAGGAGCTGGCGCCTGGGAACGTGCGCGTGTTGGTCGTGATGCGAACCAGTGCGCTCAATGCCAGGGTGGAGAGGCCAAATGGCGACTCGGCGGCGATCGTTTGGGCGAGCCAGGCACGGCAGATTGGATAGTGCGGCGACTCGCTGCGAAAGGCGTAGATCAGGACATTGACGTCCGGCAGGACCATCAGAGCCGGCGCAACTTGCGCACGTACTCCAGGTCCTCCAATTCCTGAACTTCTTTCAGATCGGCGATGCCCGGCTTGAGCCAACCCTTGGCGGTGCTGACTCGGGGCATGGAGCGGGCTACCGGCTGGTCCCGCTTCTCCGCAACGACCCGACGCAGCCCCTCCTCGATCAGCGAGGTCAAGGTGCGGCCCTCGGCGGCCGCCTTGCGCTTGGCCTGGACGAGCAACTCGCCTGGCAGTCGGACGGTGGTGCGGTCGGTCATGCCATAGAGATGCGATGCGTATGTCTATATGTCAACTCCGCGGCAAGCCGTCTCGATGTCGCGACGGCGCCATCGAGCCTGTGCTATGGCGGCCCGAAACAACCCTGGGGGGCGGCGGATGGGCGGTTGCATGCGATGGGCGCTGGCGGCGTCGTACCTGCTGTTAGCCAGCGCGGCGCTCGCCGCCGAGCCGCGGCAGATCGGGGCGCCCACCACCGAGACGCCGCACGCCATCCCCGGCGGGTTCGACCTGCCGAGCGGTTGGCGGATCACCCCGGCCTCGACCCCGATCGCCCAGACCGGCGACTGGGTGCTCAAGCTGACCGTGGCGCCCGACGGCCGCGCGATCATCGCCCTCAACGCCGGCTACCAGCCGCACGGGCTGACGGTGATCGACCCGAATACCCACCAGGTGGTGCAGCGCATCACGCTGCGGTCCGCCTGGCTCGGCATGAGCTGGTCGCCGGACGGCAAGACCCTGTTCGTCTCAGGCGGCAACGCCACCGGCGACAAGGGGCCGCCGGGCAAGTCGCCGATCTATGCCTTCGACTATGCCAACGGGAAGCTGAGCGACCAGCCGGTCGCCAGGTTCGACGAGACATTGGCGCCGTTCCTGGTGTGGTGGTCGGGCGTGGCGCGCCATCCGACCCGGCCGGTGCTCTACGCCGCCAACCGCGGCATCGCCGCCGACCCGACCTATGTCGCGGCGTTCGATGCGGCGAGCGGCAAGCTGATCACCCGCATTCCGGTGGAGATCAGCCCCTACGAGTTGGTGTTCTCCAAGGACGCCCGGCGGCTGTTCGTCTCGAACTGGTCGAGCGGGTCGGTCAGCGTGATCGACACCGAGACCAACACGGTGGCGGGCACGCTGCGGGTCGGCGCCAACCCCAACGACATGGCGCTGTCGCCGGACGGGCGGCTGTTCGTCGCCTGCTCGAACGACAACACCGTCTGGGTCATCGACACCTTGCATCTGGCGGTGGTCGAGCGGCTCTCCACCACCCTGACGCCGATGGCGCCGGAGGGCTCGACCCCGGATGCGGTGACGATCGATCCGGTGCGCAAGCTGCTGTTCGTCGCCAACGCCGACAACAACGACGTCGCCGTGATCGACATCCACAACCCCGCCCACAGCGACGTGCTGGGGTTCATCCCGGTCGGCTGGTATCCCTCGGCGCTGGCGATCGGGGAGGCAGGGCAAGCGCTCTACATCGGCGTCGCCAAGGGCGAGCAGGCCTATCCTGACCGTCACGGTCCCGAAAGCCCGCTGGCCAAGAGCTGGGACGGCGACGAGAGCATCAAGACGCTGCAGACCGCCAGCATCGAGCGGCTGCCGCTGGCCGGGCTGGCGGCGCGGCTGCCGCAGATGACCCGGCAGGCGATGGACAACTCGCCT
>DATNIH010000280.1:0-6704 GCA_035604515.1 Caulobacteraceae bacterium
CCGCGACCTGACCGGCCTGATCGCCGGCGGGCTGTGCCTGACGCCCTACGCCCACCAGTACGACCTCGCTCCGCTAGCGCCGATCGCGGCCACCTGGCTGATCGACTACAAGCAGCGCGGCTGGGCGCTGGCGGCCGCCGGCGGCGCGCTGCTGGCGGGTCTGGTGGCGACGCCGATCGCGGGGCTGCTGTTTGCCGGCGGACTGGCGCTCGCAAAGGCGCCCTGGCCGCGGGCTCGCGCGAACGACGCAGTCGCACCCTCGAGCCAGGTCGGTTAGAGCGTAACCCCTCACCTTCCCACGACGCTGACGCATCGCGGGCCCCTCCCTCTCTCTCCGGGAGAGGTAAATCTTGGCGAATTTGGCAGTTTACACCTCTCCCGGAGGGAGAGGGAGGGGCCCGGCCGCGAAGCGGTTGGGAGGGTGAGGGGTTACGCCGCCAGACGAACTGAGAACCCTTACGACGCGTAGAACTCGACGACCAGGTTCGGTTCCATCTTCACCGGGTAGGGCACTTCGGCGAGTTCTGGCATGCGCAGGTACTTGGCCGTCATCGCCTTGGCGTCGACTTCGACGTAGTCCGGCGTGTCGCGCTCGGCCAGCTGCAGGGCTTCCAGCACCAGCGCCATGTTGCGCGAGCGTTCGCGCACCTGGACGACATCACCCACCTTCACCCGATAAGACGGGATGTTGACCCGCTTGCCGTTGACCAGGATGTGGCCGTGGTTGACGAACTGGCGCGCGGCGAACGGCGTCGGCACGAACTTGGCGCGATAGACGATCGCGTCCAGCCGGCTTTCCAGCAGCGCGATCAGGTTCTCCGAGGTGTTGCCCTTGCGGCGCGCGGCCTCGTTGTAGGTGCGGCTGAACTGCTTTTCGGTGAGGTTGCCGTAGTAGCCCTTCAGCTTCTGCTTGGCGCGCAGCTGGAGGCCGAAATCGGAGACCTTGGACTTGCGGCGCTGACCGTGCTGGCCGGGGCCGTAGGAACGGGCGTTGATCGGCGACTTCGGGCGGCCCCAGATGTTCTCGCCCATACGCCGGTCAAGTTTGTACTTCGCCGAGTGGCGCTTCGACATGCTTCAAGTTCTTTCACACTGACGCGGTCCGGTCCTTCCCAGTCGGAGGGACGATCTCAACGGCGGCGCACGCATCACCCGTCATCGTTCGCACCGCCGAGCGAGCCCGGCGGCGGAAGGGGCGGGTTATTGGCTGTGACCGGGCCAAAAGTCAAGGCGAGCTGCAGCGGGCGATCAGCTGCCGCGCACCGCCACGCCCGCCGGCGCATCCAACACGCGGCCGACGATGCGGCTCGCCAGGAATCCTCGGCTGACCGCACATTGCAGCACCGCATCGGCCTGCTCGGGCGCAACGGCGATCAGCAGGCCGCCGCTGGTCTGGGGGTCGGTGAGCAGGTCCCGCCGCCAGGGTGCAAGGTCTTCGCCGGCACGGACCTGGGCGCCGTAGCTCTCCCAGTTGCGCGTCGAAGCGCCGGTGCGGACCCCGGCGCGCGCGAGCGCTTCCACCCCCGGCAGCAGCGCCGCCGCTGCGGCGTCGATCTCAATCCCCAGTCCCGCGCCCCGGCTCATCTCCAGCGCGTGCCCGAGCAGGCCGAAGCCGGTGACGTCGGTCATCGCGTGGACGCCGGCCGCGCCCGCCAGCTCCGCGCCCAGGGTGTTGAGCTGGGTCGTCGACGCGATCAGCGCCGCGTAGCCCTCCGGCGCCAGGCGCTCCTGCTTGAACGCCGCGCTGAGCACGCCGACGCCCAGCGCCTTGGTCAGGATCAGCACGTCGCCAGCGCGGGCGCCGCGATTGGTCATCACTTGGTCGGGGTGGACCAGCCCCAGCGCCACCAGGCCATAGATTGGCTCGACGCTGTCGATCGAGTGACCGCCGGCCACCGGGACGCCCGCTCTGGCGCAGATCTCGGCGCCGCCGGCGAGGATGGCGCCGATCGTCTGCGGCGAAAGCCGGCTCACCGGCATGCCGACGATGGCCAGGGCGAAGATCGGCGTCCCGCCCATGGCATAGATGTCGGAGAGCGCGTTGGCCGCGGCGATGCGCCCGAAATCGGCCGGGTCGTCGACCACGGGCGTAAAGAAGTCGGTCGTCGCGACCAGGGCCTGCGCATCGTTCAAACGCCAGACCGCCGCATCGTCGCTGGTTTCGGTCCCGACCAACAGGTTGGGGAAGGCGCCGGCAAGCGGCATGCCCGCGAGGATCTCGCTCAGCACCGCGGGCGCGAGCTTGCAGCCGCAGCCGCCGCCGTGGGCGAGCGAGGTCAGGCGCGGTGCGTCGACGACGGCGTCTTGCATGGCGGTGGCTCCTGAGGCCTAAGGCGCTGCTATAGCAGAGGCCGCGACCATGGCGGACATCGAGGTCATCACCGCCGCCGACGCCAGCGCCCTGGCGCCGTTCGATGCGATCATCGACGTGCGCAGCCCCTCCGAGTTCGCCGAGGATCATGTGCCGGGCGCGATCAGCCTGCCGGTGCTCGACGACGCCGAACGCGCCGAGGTGGGGACGATTTACGTGCAGGACTCGCGCTTTCGCGCCCGGCGCATCGGCGCGGCGCTGGTGGCCCGCAACGTCGCCCGCCATCTGGAGACGGCGCTGGCCGATAAGCCCGGCGGCTTTCGTCCGCTGGTCTACTGCTGGCGCGGGGGCCAGCGCTCCGGCGCGATGGCGACCATCCTGGCCCAGGTCGGCTGGCGCACGGCGGTGCTCGCGGGCGGCTACAAGACCTACCGCCGTTACGTCCAGGCCAGGCTCTACGACGACGCGCCGGCGCTGCGCCTCTTGCTGATCGACGGGCGCACCGGCTCGGGAAAGACCGAACTCCTCGGCCGTCTGGCCGCACGCGGCGTCCAGACCCTGGACCTGGAGGCGCTGGCCGACCACCGCGGCTCGGTGTTCGGGGGGCTTGGCCGGCCGCAGCCAAGCCAGAAGATGTTCGAGTCGCGGCTGCTGGCGGCGCTCGATGCGCTTGATGCCGCCCACCCGATCGTGGTCGAAGCCGAGGCCAGCAAGATCGGCGACCGCATGGTCCCGCCGATGCTGTGGCAGGCGATGGAGGCCGCACCGCGGGTCGTCATCACTGCGCCCGCCGCCGAGCGCGCCCGCCACCTCGCCGCCGGCTACGCCGATATCGTGACCGACCGCGCCGCTTTCGAGACCGCGCTGACCCGGTTGCCGATCCACATCGGCGCCAAGACGCTCGAGGCGTGGCGCGCACTCGCCGACGCCGGCAACCTCGCCGCCCTCGCCCAGGGCCTGATCGAGGCCCATTACGATCCGGCATACGACCGCGCGAGCCGCAAGGCGGGCCGACCAGCCCCGACGGCGACCATAACCCTGCCGGACCTGACGCCCGCGGCGATGGAAGCGGCCGCGGACGACCTCGCGGCGACGGTGGGGACCCTGTCGCCCTAAGCGTCTTCGAGAACGGGTTGGCTCGCAGCGTAACCCCTCACCTTCCCACGATGCGGGCGCATCGCGGGCCCCTCCCTCTCCCTCTGGGAGAGGTAAAAAAGAGCGCGGTATCAGCATTTTACGCCTCTCCCAGAGGGAGAGGGAGGGGCCCGACCGCGAAGCGGTAGGGAAGGTGAGGGGTTACGCCGCCAGCGGGTCGAACTCGGTCGAGCCCGCCCATAGCCGGAGGCAGCCGCTACCCCGCGTTCGTCGCGCCAGATGTGGCGGGGATGATCTTGAACGAGTCGAGGAAGGCCACCGCGGCCGGGTCGGTGGGGCCAAGCGGGGCGCGCGCGATCACCTGGTAGTAGCGCCCGCCCGCCTGATAGACGCGCATGGCGAAGACCGGCCGACCGTCCTTGGTGATCTGCACCTCGCGTCCCATCGCCTGGTTCGTCAGCTGCACTGTCGCGACGTAGGTGGTCGGGCCGACCTCGTCGCCGAGAGACTTGGCGACGACCGGCGCCGCGGCGTCAGTGAACTCATCGATCGACTTCGCCGGCGGCGGGGCCTCTAGGGCAAACACTTCGAAGTCGTAGAGCCCGCTGTTCGAGGCGACCAGCAGGCTGTGCCCCCGCGAGCCGTCCGGCGCCGCAGGCGTCTCGGTCAGCTTCGGCGGCGCCTGGAATGAGGCTGCAAAGCCCCAGGCCGGATAGTCGTACTCCTTTGGCGGCCGCGCGCATGCGGCAAGGCTGAGCAAGACCAGGCCCGCGGCGACGGCGGTGGTTGCGCGCATTTCGTCTCCTGACTCCGCCCAATGCAGCCTTGCCGGCGAGCCTGGGCAAGGCGGGCGTTGCGGTCAAGCTGACCGCTGGTCGATTGCGCTTGAGCGGCGTCGGAACGCGGGTGAGAACCTCGGCCATGACGGTCTTCCAGCTCGCCGCGCTGTTCGTCTGCCTGGTCGCGATCGGCGGCTGGGTGAACACCCGCACGCTGAAGCTGCCGCACGGAGTGGCGATGCTGTTCATCGGCGCGGCGGGGGCGCTGGTCGTCGGGCTGGTCGAACGGCTCGACCCGGCCAGCGTCCGGGCGGTCACCGAGGCGGTCGCGACGATCGACTTCCCGCAGACGGTGCTCGGCTACCTGCTAGGCTTCCTGCTGTTCGCCGGGGCGATGCAGGTGGACCTCTCCGAGCTGCGGCGGCGCTCGTTGTCAGTGTGGACGCTGGCGACCGTCGGCGTCGTCGCCTCGACCGCGATCGTCGGCGTCGGCGTGTGGCTGGCGGCTGGCGCGCTGGGCGTCGCGCTCACCCTGCCCTGGGCGCTGGTGTTCGGCGCGCTGATCAGCCCGACCGACCCAGTCGCCGTGCTGGCGACACTGAAGCGCGGCCAGCTTTCGGCGACGCTCCGGGTGGTGCTGCAGGGTGAGGCGCTATTCAACGACGGCGTCGGCATCGTCGTCTTCACCGGCCTGGCCGCCTTCGCCTCCGGCGCGCTGCCGAGCCCCGGCCAGGCGCTGTTCCAGGTGGTGCTGCAGGCGGCCGGCGGCCTCGCGCTCGGGCTGATCGCGGCCATGGCGGTGATCTGGGCCACGCGCCTGATCGACGACTATGTGGTCGAGGTCAGCCTCTCGCTGGCGCTGGCGATGGGGGTCTACGCCGGCGCCCAGGCGCTGCATCTATCGGGGCCGATCGCCGCCGTCGGCGCCGGCCTCCTGATCGGCGACAGCCGCGGCGGCGAGACCATGAGCGCGACCACCCGCGAGCATCTCACCAGCTTCTGGCATCTGATCGACGAGCTGCTGAACGCCGTGCTGTTCTTCCTGCTCGGCCTGCTGCTGCTGGTGATCCCGCTGCAGCTGCGGCTGGGCGGCCTGGCGGCGGCGGCCATCGTGCTGGTGCTGGCGGCCAGGGTCATCGTGGTGCTGCCATGGGGCGCCTATTTCCACGTCCGCCACGAGGAGCGCGGCGCGGGCGCGATCCTGGTCTGGGGCGGCCTGCACGGCGCGCTCTCGGTCGCCCTGGCGCTCAGCCTGCCGCCCGTCGCCGCCAAGCCGCTGATCCTGGCCGCGACCTACGCCGTCTGCGCCTTCTCGGTGGCGGTCCAGGGCATCACCTTCGCCCCGCTGGCGGCGCGAGTCAGCCGCTCCGCGGCCGTGAGATAAGGGCGCCGATTGCGGGCGCAGCGGTCCGGCTAGCGGTTCAATGGGTGATCTCAGCCGACACCCGCCGCCGCAGCGATGCAAACGCCGCTGGCAGCCCGTCCAGCAGGAACCACTCGATGCTGCAGCTCGGATCATCGAGCACACCCTGCGGCATGAAGACAAAGCCCCGATAGGCGCGGGAGACGCCAGATACGGCCTGAAGCAGGAACCCTCTGTAGCCCAGCGCCGGAGGCTCGGGCGTGGCGAAGCCCGGCTTCAGTCGAGTCATGAGCCGCTCGAACTCCCGCACCCCGGCCTCGTCCAGCTCCCAGCTCGGATTCGGCCTGCCGCTGAACAGATCGAGTTCGACCCGCATCAACGCCCTTCAATTGATGACGACGGACACGCCTGCATAGAAGTAACCGCAGAAGTCAGTATAGCCGTCGCGATCGGCGGTCTCCGGATTCGTCACGAGGACGTTGCTGTTGTCGACGTTCCTCGCCGGGGTTTGGCCCGGCTTGTGGCCCCAGAAGCCGCCGCGCTGGTGGCGGTACCAGTGGTAGTCGACGCCAGGATCGATCACCAGCGCCATCAGCCGTCGCGGCCACTGGCTCTGCGGCAGGCAATCGCAGCGCTTGACGAGGCCATCGGCCATGGCTGCGGCCGTGACCGTATTGCAGGCCATGACGTGGGTCTGGGCGCCGTGGGCCCGGCCGGGCTGGGCGAAGGTGTTGGTCCGCCAGTCGCGGGCATAGTTGTAGCAGTTGTTGTGCGGCTGGACGGTGGGGGTGTTCCAGAAGCCCGGGTTGAACTGGCTCACTTCGTACTGGCATTGCTCGCAGTCGGGGTCGTGGATGGTGGTGCGAAGCGGGTTGGGCGGCGGCGGCGGTGGCGGCGGCCCTGGCCGTGGCGGGTCTCGCAGGTAGCGGTCCAGCCGCTCGAGCAACAGCTCGCGCAGCTGCGCGTTCAGGGGCGTCGCCGCGTGCTCGAGCAGCCGCACGCTGGAGCGAAGCGGCATGGTTTCCACCAGCCGACGCGCGATCTCCCCGGACGCACGCAGATTCTTCGCCGCCGTGGAGGCCAGCGCGAACCGCTTTGGCGTCCGCCGCCGTGCGCGCTCATCGTCGGAGATCACCTCGACGCGCACCTCGCGGAA
>DATNIH010000281.1:0-38505 GCA_035604515.1 Caulobacteraceae bacterium
GCCATCGAAATGGCTTGTCGGACCCGCCGGTCCTGCAGCGGCTTCACGTCTCGGGTGTTGAAGATCAGATAGCTGGTGATGAGATAGGGGTAGGTGTGAACGAAGCCGGCGGACGCCGGGTTCGCCCGCAGTTTCGGGACCCGGTTGGACTGGATCGTGTTGTTGATGTCCAGCTCGCCGCGCAGCACCCGCCGCTCGGCCGAGATCGGATCGTTGGTGGGAATGAAATCCACCCGGTCGAAGCAGACCGTGTCGGCGTTGCGGTAGAGCGGGTTCTTCTCGATGCGGACGTAATCGCCCAGCCGCCATTCCCGGAAGGTGTAGGCGCCGTTGCTGACCATCTTGCCTGGATCGATCCAGTGGTCCTTCAGCGCCTCGACCGAGTGGGCGGGGATCGGGAAGAACGCCTGATGCTTGAGCAGTTGTGGGAGGTAAGACGCCGGGTGCTCCAGCGTCAGCTGCAAGGTGTGGTCGTCGAGCGCTCGCGCGCCGAGCGCTTCGAGCGGCATCTGGCCCGAATTGACCGCCTGGGCGTTCTTCAGCACGTAGAGCAGGTAGGCGTAGGACGAGCCGGTCTTCGGATTGAGCATCCGCCGATAGGCGTAGACGAAGTCGTTCGCGGTGACCGGCTGCCCGTCCGACCAGGACTCGGGCCGCATGTGAAAGGTCCAGACCAGGCCGTCGGGGCTCGTCTGCGCGCTCAGCGCCACACCCAGCATCGGGCTCCCGTCGGGCCCGTCGGTGTACATGCCCTCGAACACCTCGCGCAGGATGGCCGCCTCGCTGGTGGTCGTCGCCATCTGCGGATCGAGCGAGTTCGACTCGGCGGTGTTGCCGTACTCCAGACAGAGCTCGCCGCGCGGGCATGGTTGCCGGGCAACCTTTTGCGGCTGGCAGGCCGTCAGGCTAATTCCGAGGAGAAGGATCGCCGCGATGGCGAAGAAGGGCCGGCTCGCCATGTCGCGGCCTTGACTATAGGCAGGTCGAGCCAAACGCCAGATGGGAGATGAAGCATGATCGAGACCCTCGCGCCGCTTGCCGAAGCGCTCGCCGCCGCGCTGAAGCAACGCGGTCAGACCGTGGCCGTCGCCGAGTCTTCGTCCGGCGGGCTGATCTCGGCGGCGCTGCTCGCCGTGCCCGGCGCCTCGGCCTATTTCAAGGGCGGCGGGGTGATCTACACCGCCAAGGCGCGCATGGCGCTGCTGGGCCTGCGCCGCGAGGACATGGTCGACATCCGCTCGTCCAGCGAACCTTACGCCCTGCTGCTGGCCCGCACGGCGCGGGAGAACCTCGGCGCCGATTGGGGGCTCTCGGAGACGGGCGCCGCCGGACCGACCGGCAATCCCTACGGGGACGCCGCCGGTCACACCTGCGTCGCCGTCAGCGGCCCGGCCGAGATGGCGTTCACGCTGGAGACCGGCAGCGGCGATCGGGCTGCGAACATGCAGGCGTTCGCCCGCGCGGCGCTGGAGCTCCTGCAACAGGCGCTGGGCTAAAAGTCGAGCCTCGAGGGAACGAAAAGGCCGGTTTCCCGCGTTTGGTGGGGGCGCGGCCGAAGTTTGCCTGCGCGAAACAAAAAAGGAGATGCGCATGCGCAGGTTCTCGATCCTTCTTATCACGTCAGCAGCTGGCGCTCTGGTCTGCGGCGCGGCCCAGGCCCAGCTGATGGGTGGGGCGGTCGGGGGCGCAGTGGCGGGCGGCCTTGGAGGCGTTGGCGGCGCGGCGGGCAACGTGACCGGGTCGGTCGGCGGGGCGGCCAGCCGCATCCCGGACGACGCCAGTTCCGATGCCTCCGCCACCAGCTCAACCGCCGCGGATGCAACGGCGCACGGCAAGGATAGCGCCGCCACCACGACCAAGGGCGCGGCCAAGGCGCACCGCAAAGGCGCCGGCGCAGCCGGATCCGCCGGCGATACCGCCACGGCGACGCCGAGCGGCGCCAGCGATAAGGCTGGCGCGGACGCCAGCGGGAAGGTCGGAGGAGCCGGAGTCAGCGCCGGGGCGTCTACGTCGGACAGCACCGGTCATTGACCCTCTGCAGGCCGCCGGCGCGAGGAGGGGTGTGGCGCCGGCGGCCGGCGCTTACGTGCGGTAGGTCAGGCCGCCGCGCGGGTCTTGCGGGCCGGCACCAGGCCCTCGGCGACAGTGAGCAGCGCGCGCCGCGAGTCGCCATCCTGGATCTGGGCGAACGCCGCCAGCAGTTCGGTCGCGCCTGGCGTCGCCAATTGCGCGTAGATGATCGCCTCAACCGGCGCTTGGCCGTCTTCGCCTACCAGCGCGGCGACCGTGGTCTCCAGCTTGGCGGCGATCTTGACCAGCATCGAGGCCGAAACGCGGTTCGCGCCGCGCTCGTACTTCTGCACTTGCTGAAAGGTGATTCCCAACGCGGTGGCGAGCTGGGTCTGGCTGAAGCCCAGCCAGCGACGACGAATCCGGACACGCGCGCCGACGGCGACGTCGATCGGGTCAGGGCCTTGGCGCGTCATAGCCATCTGATTGAGTCTCCTCATGCTGAACGCTAGGGTGCACTAACGCCATTTGTGTTGTGAAGCTAGTGTGTCAATGCGGTCGCGAACATTCGTCGCAGGTTGCCCAACAGGAACGCAGCGCGCCTTCGCTGCTAATTAGGCAGTTACCATATTTCGTCAACCCAACAGAATCGGGCGATCGCAGCCCGCAGCACATGTTTAGTCAGCGAAAGGCGAGTAAAGAGACTGTTCTCTTCGCCGCGTTGCTCGCTCTGTCGGCGAAAATTCGCGCGGCGCGTGCGTCAATGGCGCTTGACTGACCCTGCGGCCGCCGAGTCAGGGTTAATACCGATAGCTATTCATATGCTGAAACGGCGAGACCGATCATGCCTGCAAACGAGACGATCCCGGAATCAACTGCGTGGGCCGTGATCGATCCTAAGGCATATGCCGACGGCGTGAGCGCCCGCGACGCTTTTGCCTGGCTGAGAGCCAATCTGCCGCTGGGGAAGGCCGAGCTCGAGGGCAACTTCCCGTTCTGGGTGGTCACCAAGCACGCCGACATTCTGGAGATCTCGCGCCAGAACGACCTGTTTCACTCCGGCGATCGGTCGACCACCTTCACCACGCCTGAGGGCGACGAGACGGTCCGGCGGATGACTGGCGGCAGCCCGCACCTGGTGCGCACGCTGGTGCAGATGGATGCCCCAGACCACCCTAAGTATCGCCTGCTGACCCAGTCGTGGTTCCTGCCGCAGAACATCCGCCCGCTGGAAGAGCGCATCCGCAAGATCGCCCGCGAGCACGTCGATCGGATGGCGGCGATGGGAGGCGAATGCGACTTCGCCCGCGATATCGCGCTGACCTACCCTCTGCGGGTTATTATGGAGGTGTTGGGCGTTCCGCCGGAAGACGAGCCGCGCATGCTGCGTCTGACCCAGGAACTGTTCGGCGCCGCCGACCCCGAACTCAACCGCTCGGGCGCGGCGGCCGGCGACAACCCCGACGCCATGGCCGACCTGCAGGCGATCATCGCCGATTTCTTCATGTATTTCAAAAAGATCACCGACGATCGCAAAGCCGCGCCCCGCGGCGACCTGGCCAGCGTGATCGCCAACGGCCAGATCGACGGCGCGCCGATCAGCGACTTCGAGGCGATGAGCTACTACGTGATCGTCGCCACCGCCGGCCACGACACCACGTCCTCCTCCACCGCCGGCGCGATCTGGGGCCTGTGCGAGGCGCCGGAGCAGTTTGCCAAGCTGAAGGCCGATCCCTCCCTGATCCCCGGCCTGGTCGACGAGTCGATCCGCTGGGTGACGCCGGTGAAGCACTTCATGCGCTCGGCCACGGCCGATTACGAGATGCGCGGACGCACCATCCGCGCCGGTGACTGGCTGTGGCTGGCCTATCCGTCCGGCAACCGCGACGAGGAGGTGTTCGACGATCCGGACGCGTTCCGCATCGAGCGCAATCCCAACCGGCACCTGGCCTTCGGCTATGGCGCGCACCTGTGCCTTGGCCAGCACCTGGCCAAGATGGAGATGCGCATCCTCTGGGAGGAGCTGGTGCCGCGCCTGCAGTCCTTGGAACTGGCCGGCGAGCCGAAGCTGGCGGTCGCCAGCTTCGTCGGCGGGCCGAAGCGCCTGCCGATCCGCTACCGGCTGAGCTGAGGCTGACGGCGACGGTGCTTGACCCGCTGGCGCGGAGCGGGTGCAACGCGCTCGATGACCAGCCCCTCCTCGATCGTGGTCGCCGGCGCCGGCGCGATCGGCCGCACCGTCGCCTATGGGCTGGCGCGGGCCGGCCATACCGTCACGGTGATCGATCCCGACCCCGCCGGCGGGCGCGCCTCGCGCATCGCTGCCGGCATGCTGGCGCCGGCGTTCGAGAGTGTGTTCGACGAGGCCAGCCACTTCGCCCTGCTGCGCGCGGCGCTAGGCCTGTGGCGGCCGCTGGCGCGCGAAATCGGCCTGCCGCTCGCCTGCGACGGGGCGATGGCGCTGGGGAGCAGAGCCGAGGCCGAGACCTGGGCGGCGGCGCTGGCTGCGCTCGGCGCCGACGCCGAACTCCGCGACCTTGGCCGCGGGACATGGGCGGCGTTCTGCGGCGAGGATTGCCAGCTCGACGCCGAAACAGCGCTCGAGCGGCTGCGAGAGGCGGCTGAGCGCCACGGCGCGCGCCACCTGACTGGCCGCGTCCGCGGCTTTGCCGGCGGCCGGGTCGAGATCAACGGCGGCGCTACGGTCGCGGCCGACGCGCTGGTGATCGCCACCGGCGCGGACCAGAGCCTCGTCGCCCTGGCGCCGGAGCTGGCGCGGCTGACCCCGATCAAGGGCCACATCCTGCGCGCCCCGGGCCATTTCGCCGACCTGCCAGCGATGCGCGCGCCCGGCGTCTACCTGTGCCGCACGCCGCGCGGCGTGATCCTCGGCGCGACAATGGAGCTCGGCCGCGACGACGCGGAGATCGATCCGTCGGTGGTGGAGCGGCTCCTGGCCGGCGGGGTGCGGCTGTCGGATGGCCTGGACCGCCTCGCCTGGGCCGCCGCTGCGGGGGTCAGGGCCGCGACGCCGGACGGTCTGCCGATGGCGGGGGCGGGCGCGACGCCCGGCGTGATCCTGGCCGTCGGCGCGCGCCGCAACGGCTGGCTGCTGGCCCCGATGATCGCCGAGGTGGTGCTGGGCGCCGTTGAGGGCCGGCCGAGGGGCTCGGTCGCGGAGCGCTTCGACCCGCGGCGGTTCTAGCTAGCCCAAGCTGAAGCGGATCGGGATGCGCACGCTGGCGCCGTCGACCGGCATGCCGTCGCGGGTCTGCGGGCGCATCTGGAAGTAGGCGCTGAGCTTTCTCGCCGCTTCGCCGAAGCCGACGCCCTTCGGCGTCTCGGCGGCGACCGAGCAATCGCGCACCTGGCCGTTCGCAGAGACGACGCAGGCGAGGGTGACCGCGCCGCCGAGGTTCTGGTTTAGGGCCGCGGACGGGTAGTACTTCGAGAACGCGTCTGCGTCCGGGATCCTGAGCCAGTCGGGCGAAGTGATGACGCTGGGCGCCGTCGGCGGCTGCGGCGGCGCGACGATCTGGACGAAGGGGGCGATCGTTGGGGGCGTGTCGAGATGCGCC
The DNA here is from genome assembly GCA_035604515.1 of Caulobacteraceae bacterium. Taxonomy (GTDB): domain Bacteria; phylum Pseudomonadota; class Alphaproteobacteria; order Caulobacterales; family Caulobacteraceae; genus Acaudatibacter. The sequence continues at coordinate 5,589 of DATNIH010000281.1, forward strand.
ACGATCTGCGGCCGCGGCGCGATTGGCAGGGTGGCGATCGTGGGCGGCGCGCGCAGCACCGGCGGCCGCGGCGCGATCACATGCGCCCGCGGCGGCGGGGGCGTCGGCAGGTGCTTCGGGGGCGGCGGCGGCAGGAGCTTCGGAATCACGGTGACCATCGGCGGCTGGGTTTCGTCCGCCGCCGGCGGCGTCAGGCCGTATCGCGCCTGGTAGACGTAATACCCGACGATGAGGTGGGCGGCGATCGAGGCGGCGACGGCCATTGTCGCGATCCGCGCGCGCCGCTGGTGATCGGGCGAGGCGCCGCCGATGGCGCGGACGAGGGCCGGCTCAAGGGGTTGATCGATGACCATGGCGTTGCTCCTGGGCGGGGATTGGCGTCCCTAAGTTTACGCGACGTCAATATAAGCTTGCGGCCACGCTTCCGTGACGGGAACTCTTCCCGACTTGCATGGCCAAGGTTCCGCATCGCCGCGGGCATTCCTCAGGGCGTTAAGGTCTGGTTAACCAAGAATCTCGTCCCCTAGAGACATGTCCGTTCAATCGATCCGCGGAGTCGTCGAGGCGGCGATCCAGCGCGCCTCCAGCGCGACCGGGGTCGACTTCGGCTATCTGATGGGCGCCGCCAAGCGCGAGAGCGGCTACAATCCCAACGCCAAGGCCAAGACCTCGTCGGCCACGGGCCTGTTCCAGTTCCTCGACCAGACCTGGCTCTCGACGCTGAAGCAGCACGGGTCCAAGTACGGCTACGCCCGCTACGCCGACCTGATCCAGAAGGGGCCAAGCGGGCACTACTACGTGTCGGGCCCCGAGGCGCGCGCCACGGTGATGGACCTGCGGCTCGATCCGCACGCCTCGGCGCTGATGGCCGGCGAGCTGGCGGCCGACCACGCCGCCTACCTGCGCGGCCGGGTCGGGCGCGAGCCGACCGCCGGCGAGCTTTACGTCGCCCACGTGCTGGGGCCGCAGGGCTCGGCCAAGCTGATCGACGCGGTGCGCATTTCGCCGACGGCGAGCGCGCCGGCGCTATTCCCGGACGCGGCCGCCTCCAACCGCGGCATCTTCTACCGCGGCGGGCGAGCGGCGACCGTGACCGAGGTCTACGCCAACCTCACCGCCGGCCCCGGCAGCGCGCCGGCCCAGGTCGCGCCGGCGCCCGACAGCAACACCGACCAGAACTTCATCCAATACGCCGCCGCGCGCCGCCAGGACCGGCTGCAGCAGCAGCAGGAGATGGTCGACCTGATCCTGCGCGGGCCCGAGAGCACCGACGACGTCGGCCTGAGCGTCCAGACCGCCAACAGCCTGTTCTCCACCGAGATGCTGCGCGCGCTCTCCCAGGCCAACACCAAGAACCGCCAGGGCTAGCGCCGACCTGAACCTGGGTAGAGTGCGCGCCGCAGGCGCCCTCAAGTTTGAACGCAGAGATCGCAGAGAAGCGCAGAGATCGCAGAGCTACCGAGAAGTTCCGCGTCCTCTGCGTCCCCTCCGCGTCCTCCGCGTTGAGTCTTTCTTCTGCCTGCGGCGCGCCGAACACACGACGTTCAAGCGAGCCTCACGTCGCCGCGCCGTCGGCGATCAGGCGGTCGATCTCGCTGGCGGCGTAGCCCGCCTCCGCCAGCACTTCGCGGGTGTGCTGGCCGAGCTTGGGCGCTGGGCGTTTCGGGCCGTCGTCGGCGCCGGGGAAGCGGGCCGGGGAGGCGGGCTGGCGGAAGCTGACGCCGTCGGCGTCGGTGATGTCGACGAAACAGCCGGCGGCCTGCGCCAGCGGGTCCTCGGCGGTGTCGCGCGGGTAGTTCAACGGCCCCCAGACCATGTCGGCGGCGGTGAGCCGCTCGCCGAGCTCGTCCAGCGTCAACCGCGCGAAGCCCTCGTCCAGCGCCTCGACCATCGCCGGGACGTTCTTGGCGCGCGCGCCGTGGGTGGCGAAGCGGACGTCGGTGGCCAGGTGCTCCATGCCGATGATCTTCAGGATGTTCCCGAACTCGTCGCGGCCGTCGCGCGGGAAGATGCCGACCCAGCGCTCGTCCTTGGTCTTGAAGTAGTTCTGGATCGGATCGAACACCTCCTTGCGGGTGCGCTGCGAGCCCAGCCGGCCCCATTTCAGCTGGATCGCCATGTCCCAGCCGATCGAATAGACCCCGGTGCGGATCAGCGAGGTTTCCACCAGTCGTCCGCGTCCGGTGCTTTGCCGCTCGATCACCGCGGCCAGCGTCGCCGAAACGGTCGCCAGCGCACAGGCGGCATCCCCCATGGCGGGCCGGCACAGCGGTGGTTCATGCCCGCGCGGCGTCAGCGAGCCGGCGACGCCGCCCCGCGACCAGTAGGCGGCCTGGTCGAACGCCGGCAGGTCGGCGCCCTCGCCCTCAAGGCCGTAGCCGGTGACGCTGACGTAGATCAGGCCCGGCAGAACCTCCCTCAGGCTGTCATAGTCGAGCCTGGCGCGTTTCAACGCTCCCGGACGGACGTTGGTGAGGAAGACGTCGGCGTCCTTCAGGATAAGGAGCAATGCCTCGCGGCCGGCCGGCTTGGCGATGTCGAGCACCACGCCGCGCTTGCCGTGATTCTCCCACTCGAACACCGGATTGCCTTCCAGGTGGGTCAGGCGCGCGAAGGTGCGGCGGGTGGGATCGCCGCGGCCGCTCTCGATCTTGATCACCTCGGCGCCCCAGTCGCTCATCACCGCCGCCGCGCTGGGCGCGGCGACATAGGTGGCGAACTCGACGATCTTCAAACCTTCCAGCACGCCTGCGTCTCCCACGGTCGGTCGTTGGCCCGTTCTTGGCCGATTAAGCACTCCGCCGCTAGCCTTGCGGCCACCTTGGGCGCCGGATCCAGCCATCGCATGAGCCTCGACGCGCTGAGCCGGGCCGATTGGCTGACCGCCGGGCGGGCCCGCGCCTGGGGCTGGCTGCTGCTCGGCGTCACGGCGGTGATCGCCATCGGCTGGGTCGCCGCATCGCGGGGTGGGCTCGATCCCACCGGCAAGCCGCTCGGGACCGACTTCACCAGCTTCTGGGCCGCCTCCAAACTCGCCTTGGCCGGCGCCCCTGCCGCCGCCTACGACGTCAGCGCGCACCATGCCCAGCAGACGGCCCTGTTCGGACGCGACACCGGCTACGCGGCGTTCTTCTATCCGCCGATCTTCCTGCTGATCTGCCTGCCGCTGGCGCTCTTGCCCTACCTGGTCTCGCTGGCGGCATGGCTGGTCGCTACCGGCGCGCTCTATTGGCGGATGGCGCGGGCGTGGCTCGGCGAGTCGCTCGGCGCGATGCCGATCCTTGCCTTTCCCGCCGTGCTGACCAACATCGGCCACGGCCAGAACGGCTTCCTCAGCGCGGCGCTGTTCGGCGGCGGGGCGTTGTGGCTCGGGCGGCGGCCGATCCTGGCCGGCCTCTGTCTCGGCGCGCTGGCCTACAAGCCGCACCTCGGGATCATGATCCCGATCGCCCTGGCCATCGCCGGGCGGTGGAAGACCTTCGCCGCCGCCGGCGCCGCCGTGGTCGCGCTGGCCGCCGCCTCCTACGGGCTGTTCGGCCTGGAGACCTGGCGTGGCTTCCTGGCCGACTCCGCCGTGGCGCGCTCGGCCCTGGAGCAGGGCCTGGTCGGCGATGCGAAGATGCAGAGCGCCTTCGCCGCCGCGCGGCTCTGGGGCGGCGGGGTGGGCCTGGCGTACGGCGTACAGGCGGCGGTCGCGGCGCTCGCGGCGGGGGCGCTGCTCTGGCTGCGGCGACGCGCGCCGAACAGCGGCGCGGAAGGCCCGGCGATGATCGTCGCGGCCTTGCTCGCAAGCCCGTTCCTGCTCGACTACGACCTCGTCATCCTCGCCGCGCCGCTGGCCTGGATGCTGCGCGAAGGCGACGCCAAGGGGTTCCTGAGCTGGGAGAAGACGCTGCTGCTCGCGGCCTTCGTCCTGCCGGCGGTTTCCCGCACGCTGGCGACCGAGGCCAGGCTGCCGCTGGCCCCCTTCGTCATGGCGGCGCTGCTGGTGGCGATCCTGAGGCGGGCCGCCTTCTCTGGCGCCTTCAGCACCGTCACCTCGGACGAAGCGGCGCGAGCCGCGTAGATCCGGGGCCGGAGGCGCCGCCACCGAGCTGGGAGTCGTTTGGGGTACCGGCTGGTCAGGCCCCGGCTCGTCGCTGCGCGCCGTCCGGGTTGACGGTGGGGAGCCGGCGCTAGGCCGCCGCCTTCTTCCGCGAGGCGGTGGCCTCGGCGATGGCGCGGGCGACGCCGGCGACGGAGACTGGCTTGCGCATCACCGCGTCGGCCCCGGCGGCCTGGCAGGCGCCCGCTTCCTCGGCCGCATCGCCGCCGATTACGGCGACGATGGGAACGGCGCCGACGGGCGCGGACAACGCGCGGATAGCGGTGATCGCCGCCGGCGTCGCCATCTCAGGCATCCGGCCGTCGAGCATGATCAGGTCGAAGCCGACCGCGCGGGCGAGGTCGACGGCGCGGCGGCCGTTCTGGGCGTGCACCACCTGGTGGCCAAGCTGTTCGAGGATGGTGCGCAGCATCGCCGCGTTGAGGCCGTCGGCCTCGGCCATCAGCACCTTCAGCGACCCATCCGGCACCGCGGCCAGCTGGCCCGGGCGCTCGCGCAGCTCGGTGAACGCGGTGGGGTCGTAGGGCAGCTCGAGGGTGAAGCAGCTGCCGACGCCGACGGCCGAATCGGCGATCAGGTTCGCACCCATCAGGCTGATCAGCCGCTTGGAGAGCGAGAGCCCGAGACCCGCGCCCGGCACGCCGGCGGCGGTGCGCTCCACCCGGCGGAACGGCTCGAACGCCTCGGTCAGCTCTTCGGGCGAGAGGCCAGGGCCGGTGTCGGCGATGGCGATGGCGATGCGGTCATCGCCGCGCTGCTCGATCCGCGCCTCGATGCGGCCGCGGGTGGTGTACTTTACCGCGTTGCTGAGCAGGTTGGACAGCACCTGCTTCACTCGGGCCGGGTCGGCCATGGCCTGGCCGACGTCGCGCCCCTCGAGATGCGGCTCGACGAAGAGGTTGAGCTCCAGTCCCTTGGCCGCCGCCAGCGGCCGCAAGGTCATGGCCAGCTCGCGCACCATCCGCACCGGATCGAACGGGGCGCGGTCGACCGACAGCTTGCCCGACTCGGCGGTCTCCGAATCGAGGGTGGCGTTGAGCACCGCGATCAGATCGTTGGCGGCCGCGAGCGCGGCTGCGGATTGTTCGCGCGACGGCTGGGCGCGGCCGCCCTGGCCGGCGGCGGCGGCGAGCACGTGGGCGACGCCGGTGAGGCCGTTGCGGATCTCGTGGCTGAGCGTGGCGATCAGCGCCGACTTGGAGCGGGCGAGACGCTCGGCCTCGTTCAGCGACGCCGTGCGCTCCTGGGCCAACTGTTCGCGCTCGGCGGCGAGGGCGAACTGGCGGCGCAGGTTCTGGTTCAGGATCAGCGACAGCATCGAGGCCAGGGCGAACGCCGCCCAGGCGGTCTGCGCCAGGCCCGTGCTCTCCGGCCGCGCCAGCAGCGCGATCAGCGGTCCGGCCATCGCCGCCGGTCCCACCAGCATCAGGCAGGGCAGGTAGGGGGTGGTGAAGAACAGGCAGATCACCGCCGCGCCGACGGTCAGCAGCAGCAGCGTCGCGCGCGCCGGGCCGGCGTGATCGGCAAAGGCGGCCATCTGCCACACCGCGACCGACCACAACAGACCGCAGCCGACGTGGATGCGGGCGCGCCGGCGGGTGTCGAGCTGCGGCTGGCGCAGGTGCTGCATGGCGAAGTAGAACGCGCCCCAGTTGATCGCGAAGACGGCGAAGCTGGCCGACATCCAGGCCGCGTCGTGGGCGAACGAGCCGGCCCAGACGTAGATCGGCAGGCAGACGGCGAACACGCCTAACGCCTGCGGCAGCAGCGCGGCCTGCGCCGCCAGCGACTGCTCGGTGAGCGACACACCCTCGCGGGTGAAAACTGGGGCGTTGGACATCGGGCGGAAACCTCGCGAGCAGGCGTGCAGCCTACAGGCCGGTCAGTTGTGCCCTGGTTACCATTCAGCCTTAACGAGGCGTGAGGCGCCGAACCAAGCGTTAAGCTTAAGCGAGTCTAATCAGTGGCGAATCTCAATGTCGTTTCGGCTGGGAGCCCCTTCGGCGCATGACCACCACCAGAGCCGCACTCAATGACGCGGACATCCGTCTCTTGGTTAAGGGGACCGAGCCGGAAGAGCGTGCGATGGTCGCCCATCGCCTGTGCCGGCATATCGACCGCGCCGAGCTGACCGACGAAGAGCGTGAAGAGGCGCACAAGATCCTGCGCCTGATGGCCCATGATGCGGCCGAGCAGGTGCGCCGCGCGCTCGCGGTGACGCTGAAGTCCTCGCCGCTGGTGCCGCGCGATGTCGCCAACCGCCTGGCGCGGGACATCGAGAGCATCTCGGTGCCGCTGCTGAACTTCTCGCCGGTGTTCAGCGACGACGACCTGGCCGAGATCGTCCGCATCGGCGGTCCGGTGCGTCAGAAAGCCGTCGCCAAGCGGCCTGTGCTCACCGAGAAGGTTACCGACGCCATCGCCGAGCACGCGGAATCGGAAGCGGTGCAGACCGCCGCCGACAACACCGGCGCCAAATTCTCCGAACACGGCCTGCAGACCGCGATCGACCGCTTCGAGGCCTCCGAAACCGTGCTGGCCTCGATCGCGCTGCGCAGCGCCCTGCCGGCGTCGGTCAGCGAGCGGTTGGTGACCCTGGTCACCGGCGAGCTGCGCGAGCGGCTGATCAGTGGCCATGGCGCGACGCCGCAGACGGCGCTGGCGGTGGCGATCGGCACGCGCGAACGGGCCAGCCTCGACCTGGTCGAGCAGGCGACCCGCGCCTCGGACCTGCCGGGCTTCGTCGCCCACCTGCATCGTGGCCATCGCCTGACCGCGTCTCTGCTCCTGCGCGCCCTGGCCTTCGGGCACATGAGCTTCTTCGAGTGGGGACTTTCCGAGCTCGCGGGCGTGCCGCATCACCGCACCTGGCTGATGGTGCATGACGCGGGCGAACTGGGGTTGCGGGCGATCTACGAGCGCGCCGGCCTGCCGGGGCGGCTGCTGCCGGCGTTCCGCGCCGCGGTCGACGCCTTCCACAGCATCGACTTCGACGGCGAGCACGGCGATGTCGCGCGTTTCCAGCGCCGCATGCTCGAGCGCTTCCTCAGCCAGCCGCAGTCGATGTCGCGCGAGGACGTCGACTACCTGCTCGACAAGATGGACCACCTCTCGACCCAGGAAGCCGTGCACGCGGACGAATCGCAAGCGGCCTGAGTTCTCAGACACGATCTCTCAACTCGGTCATCGCCGGGCGGAAGTCCTGGCGACCCAAGCACGCAGGCCCTCGAGTGGCCGCGCCGGGCGTGGCCAAGGCGGTGATGGTGTTCCTGGATAGCCGGGACTTACGCCCGGCTATGACCGTTGAGGGGGCGGGTCGTAGAGATGGGGTGGGATGTCCAGTCGCCATCGCGCCTTCAGAACAGTCCCGCCGCCAGGTTGATCATCGTCGCCAGGATGGCGGTGTTGAAGGCGAATGAGATCAGGCAGTGCGCCGTGACGATGCGGCGGATTTCCTTGGAGCGGATGTTGACGTCCGCGGTCTGCGACGTCGCCCCGATGATCACCGAGAAATAGAGGAAGTCCCAATAGTCCGGCTCCTCGTCGTCGGGGAAGTCGAGGCCGCAGCGGTGCGCGCTGTCGGCGCCGTCCTCGGCCAGGTAGTAGACGTGGGCGTAGTGGATCGCGAACACTAGCTGCACGAAGAACCAGGACAGCGCGATCGTGGAGGCGGTGAGGCTGACGCTGAACACCTCGAGCAGTTGGCCGCGGCCTTTGGCGCCCGACAGTTCGGCGACGATCGCCACCACGCTCGCGGCCGCCGCCAGCATCGCCAGCCCCAGCATGAAATGCCGGCCTTCGTCGTGGGCGATGGCCCTGGCTCGCATCCGCTGGTAGTCGTTTTCGCGCATCGAATTGAGCGACAGCAGGGTGAACGCGATCACCCCGCAGTCCCAGCCCGCCAGACCGCGCGTCACGGGGCGCGAGACCCAATGGCCGGCGAAGGCGCAAACCAGCAGCCCCACGAGCGCGCCAATCGCCAGGTGAGGGCGCGAGGTGATGGGCTGGAGCGCGCGGCTCCAGGCATTGTCGATGGCCGCCATGGACTCGCCCCCGGAGGCGGCCTTGGCCTTCGCCGCCTCTGTCACATAATCGTAGAGAATCCGGCCGCAGGGCAAGGCCAGGTCGGCGCGGCTATTCCGCAGTCCAGCCGCCGTCGATCGAGAGGATGGCGCCGGTGATCGACTTCGCCGCGTCCGAAGCCAGGAACACGGCGTAGGCGGCCACCTCTTCGACCGTCACGAACTGTTTGGTCGGTTGGGCGGTGAGCAGCACGTCGTTGATCACCTGTTCGCGGGTCAGATGCCGCGCCTCCATGGTGTCGGGGATCTGCTTCTCCACCAGCGGGGTCCAGACGTAGCCGGGGCAGATGGCGTTGGCGGTGATGCCGAAGGTCGCGCCCTCGAGGGCAACGGTCTTGGTCAAGCCGGCGATGCCGTGCTTGGCGGCGACATAGGCCGACTTGAACGGCGAGGCGACCAGCGCGTGGGCCGAGGCGGTGCTGATGATCCGGCCCCACTTCTTCGCCTTCATGCCGGGGAAGGCCGCGCGAATCGCGTGGAACGCGGCCGAAAGGTTGATGGCGATGATCTGGTCCCACTTCTCCAGCGGGAACTCCTCGATCGGCGAGACGAACTGGATGCCGGCGTTGTTGACCAGGATGTCGACGCTGCCGAACGCCTTCTGCGCATCGGCGACCATGGCGGCGATCTCCGCGCCTTTGGTCATGTCCGCCCCAGAGTAGAGCGCCTTGACCGCGAAGTCGGCCTCGATGCCGGCGCGCTCCTTCTCGATCGCCGCAGCGTCGCCGAAGCCGTTGATGACGACGTTGGCGCCTTCCTTGGCGAAGGCCCGGGCGATGGCCAGACCGATTCCGCTCGTCGATCCGGTGACCAGCGCGACCTTATCTTTCAGCATAGATATCCTCCTGGCAGGCAACGCTTTCTCGGCATTGTCGCGAAATATGGCGAACAATGTTCGACGCGTGCGGGAAGTATTAATGACATCTTGGCCTTTGCCTGGGTATGTCACAAGAGCATCGCGAACACGCTCTTTACAGTAGGCACATGGACGGATCGCTCCCCACCACCGCAACTTCACTTGGCTCGCGACCTGAAGGCCATGGCCGCGTGGCCCTGGTTCTGCAAGGCGGCGGAGCACTGGGCGCCTATCAAGTAGGCGTCTACGAGGCTTTGCACGAGGCCGGTCTCGAGCCGGACTGGGTCAGCGGCGTCTCGATCGGCGCCGTGAACGCCGCGTTGATCGCCGGCAACCCGCCCGAGCGACGGCTGGAGCGGCTGACGACGTTCTGGGATCGGATCACCGAGCGAACCGTCTGGCTGCACACGCCGGACGGCGACGCCTTCCGCCAGGCCCGCAACCTGACGAGCTCGCTGATGACGACGCTGATGGGCCAGCCGGGTTTTTTCGCGCCCAACCCGGTGAATCCGTGGCTCTCGGCGGCGGGCGCCAAAACCGCGACCGCCTACTACGACAACACCCCGCTGCGCGAGACCCTGCTGGAGCTGGTGGACTTCGACCTGCTCAACTCCGGCGCCTGCCGCTTCTCGGTCGGGGCCGTGAACGTGCGCTCCGGCAACTTCGTCTTTTTCGACAACGCCACCACCGTGATCGAGCCCGAGCACATCATGGCGTCCGGCGCGCTGCCGCCGGCGTTTCCATCCGTGAAAATCGGCACCGACTATTACTGGGACGGCGGCATCGTCTCCAATACGCCGCTGGCGCACCTGCTGGCGCAGGACGACGACGTCAGCGCGCTGGTGTTCCAGGTCGACTTGTTCAGCGCGCGCGGACCGCTGCCGCGCACCATCCAGGACGTGGCGGCGCGGCAGAAGGACATCATCTATTCCTCCCGGACGCGTCAGATCACCGACAGCTTCCAACGGCTGCAGCGCTGGAAGAAGCGGGCCTTCAACGCTCTGATCAAGGTGCCCGACGCCGACCTCACCGACGAGGAGCGGGCGATGCGCGACAAGCTCGCCAAGCTGCCGGGTCACAGCATCGTCCACCTGATCTACCAGCAGCAGAGCTACGAAGGGGCCGCCAAGGACTACGAGTTCTCCGGCACCTCGATGCGCGAGCACCGCCTGAGCGGTCACGAGGACACCAAGCACAGCCTTGGACACAAGCAATGGATGGCGATCCCGCAGAGCGGCGTGGTCACCCACGACGTGCACCGCGAGTCCGACCGCTAGCGCGGCGCGCCTGTTGAATCGCCCCGCTTCCTTGCCGTCGCGATAGCGGTCTAAGCTTGCCGCATGACCGACAAACCCGCCGTCCCGATCCTGCCCGCCGCCACCATCCTGATGCTGCGCGACGACCCGACGTTCGAAGTGTTGATGGTCAAGCGCCATCACCAGATCGACTTCGCCGCCGGCGCGCTGGTGTTTCCCGGCGGCAAGACCCACGCAGGCGACGATGACCCGCGCTGGGAAGAGCGTTCCCTGGGATGGGGCGGCGCCTTGCCGCACAAGCGGCCGCTGCGCATCGCCGCGATCCGCGAGGCCTACGAGGAAGCCGGCATCCTGCTGGCCCGCCACATGGGCGGCGCGCCGTTCCGCGGCGACGACCGCGCGACGGCGGCGAGGGAGGACGTCGGCAAGGATCGCCGCCCGTTCATCGACCTGATCCTCGAGCTCGATCTCTACCTCGACCTGGAGGCGCTGAGCGTGTTCGCGCGCTGGATCACCCCGCCGATCATGCCGCGCCGGTTCGACACCTGGTTCTACGTCGCCAAGGCGCCCGAGGAGCAACTGGCGATCTGCGATGGCTCCGAGACGGTCGACGCCGAATGGATCCCGCCCGACGAGGCGCTGCGGCTTGGCGAGCTTGGCCAGCGCACGGTGATCTTCCCGACCCGCATGAACCTGAAGCTGCTGGCCGAAGCTCAGGGCGCGGAGGACGCAGTGTCTCGCGCCAGGGCCCGCGAGCTGGTCACGGTCGAGCCGAAGGTCGCCGAGCGCGACGGCGAACGGGTGCTCGTGCTGCCCCCGAACGCCGGATACGGCGACGTGGTGGAGCCGCTGTCACGGGTGACTTAGTCTCAATCAACCCCAACGTCGGTCATAGCCGGGCGTAAGTCCCGGCTCCCATGAACGCGGAGCTTGCCGTAGCCGTGCTCGGCACGGCTACCCAGGAGCCGGCGTGCTTGGATCGCCGGGACAAGGCCCGGCGATGACCGAAAATGGTGGGTTGGAAGAGACAGAGGCATTGCCGATGCCCCCACCCCCGACCCCTCCCCGCGAGGGAGAGGGGAGAGGTAGGCGCGGTCGTAAGCTCAGCCTGCGGCGAAGTCCTTCACCTGCTGTTCCAGCTCGGTGACCAGGGCGTGGCCGAGGGGGTGGGTGTCGGTCTGGATGCCGCCTTTGACGGAGGCCTTGATGGCGTCGATGTGGGCGTCGACCAGGGCCATCGGCGCGGCGACGCGCTTGGCGGGATCGTCGATCAGCTTGCACAGCGAGCCGGCGATGCGGGTGACCAGCGGATATTCGTAAGTGGCGCCGAGACCCTTCAGGTCGTGGGCGCGCAGATAAAGGTTCTCGGCGGCCTCGGTGGTCAGACCCTCGACACGGACCCGCTGGCGCGAGGCTTCGAGCTTGGCGACCTCGTCGGCCAGCCATTCGGCGAAGTTGCCGGAGAGGCTCTTCAGCGCGGCCTCGGCCTTGGCGATCGCGGCGGGGTCGATGGCGCCCAGCCGGCCCCCGACCTTCAGACGCAAGGTGTTGGGCACCTGGATCATCTGGCCCGGATTATCGTTGCTCACAGAGGAAGCCTCCCACGCGCCGATTAGCCTAAACACGGTATGGGAAAAGGCTTAACGAGCCGTGATTTGGCGCGGATCAGACCGTGAACTGCTCGGCCAGCACCCGCTCCTCCAGGCTGCGGCCAGCGTCGAACAGAATAGTCAGGGCTATCGACCGGTCCTCGCTAACATCTACTTGAATTACATCGCGAACCTCGACGTTGTCCGCCGTGGCGCTCACCGGCCGCTTCTCGGGTTCGAGGATCTCGAAGGTGACTTTGTCCTTGTGCGACAAAAGCGCCCCGCGCCATCGCCTTGGCCGAAAAGCGCTGATCGGGGTTAGCGCCAGCACCTGGCCCGACAGCGGGATGATCGGTCCGTGGACGGAGAGGTTGTAGGCGGTCGAGCCGGCTGGGGTCGAGACCAGGACGCCGTCGCAGGTGAGCTCGGCCATCCTCACCTTGTCGTCGATCAGGATGCGCAGCTTGGCGGTCTGGTAGGTCTGGCGCAGCAGCGAGACCTCGTTGATGGCGATCGCTTCGTGCTCGGCGCCGGCTATGTCGCGGGCGTGCATCCGCAGCGGGTGGATCACCGCCTGCTCGGCCGCGGCGATGCGTTCCAACAGGCCTGTCTCGTCGTAGCTGTTCATCAGGAAGCCGACCGAGCCGCGGTTCATGCCGTAGACCGGCCGCCGGCTGGGCAGGTTGCGGTGCAGCGTCTCGAGCATGAAGCCGTCGCCGCCGAGCGCCACCACCACGTCGGACTCCTCCTCGGGCGCCTCACCGTAGCGGGCGATCAGGGCGGCGCGGGCGGCGTTGGCCTCGGGGCGGTCGGCGGCGAGGAAGGCGAGGCGAGGGGCCATGCCTCGAGCAAAGGCCTTGGCGACGCAGGGTTCGTCAAGCCGCCGAAACGGCCTGGCGGAACGCGCTGGCGGCGATATCGCCCGAGAACGGACCAAAGGCGCTGGAGGCGCGGCGCGCCCCCTCGGCGCCGCCGCCGGGCAGGCCGTCATTGCACCCGCGCACCATCTCCAGGATGGTCGGGAAGACGCTGCGGTCGACGCCGACCGCGGCCAGCGCGAGCGCCACCAGTTCCGGCCGGTCGGGGCTGGTCACCGCCCGGTGCACGTCCTCGACGTGGAAGCCGCCAAGCTTGGCCAGCGCCGCCTCGAACAGGCCGAGCTGGTGCTCCTTCAGCACCCGCACCAGATAGCCGGGCTTGAGCTGGCCCGCGGCGGCGAGCTTATCCACCAGCTTGATCTGCGAAGAGTCGGGGCCGCTGCGCTTCGGCCGCGGCCGGCCGTCGGACATGGATGCGGCGAGCGAGGCGTCGAGCGCGGCCACGTCGACATCGAAGCGATCGACGATCGCGTGGCGCAGCGACTGGCCGACCCAGAGATAGAGCGCGGTGGCCAGTTCGGCGTTCAGCCGCGGGTGCAGCGAGAGCGGTCCGCCGATGGCGCTGATGGTCTTGGCGTATTCGACCATCCGGGCCATGCAGGGCTCGGTGATGTCCGCCGTCGTATTGCCGGCCAGCGCGGTCAGCACCGCGGGCTCGGCCTGGTCGAGCGCGGCCTCGACCACGGCGGCGGAAAGGCGCGGGCGCTGCGCCACCTCGACCTTGTGGGCGAGCGTCGCCTCGGTGATCAGCCGGATCAGCGCTTCGTCGCGCAGCAGCGGGCTGGCGGCGATGACGGGCCGGGCGACCTCGATGTCGTCGTTGGCGAGCGTCTCGATCAGGCGGGGCGGCGCCCAGTCGGCGCGGGCGAGGCGTTCGGCGAGGCGCGCGCGGATGTCGCGCTCGGCCTCTGCGACCAGGGCCAGGAACACGGCCTCGACCTCGCTGGCAGCCCCCGGCGCCATCGCACCGGCGCTGGCCTCGCAGATGTCGACCAGGCGCGCCAGCAGCCGCTCGCGATCCCCCGGATCGCGGCTACGCGCCAGCGACAGCAACGGTGCGGCTTCGGCCAGGGACTCCACGGGTTTCCTTAAGGTGGCGGCGCTCTCAAGCCAAATAGTTACAGAGGCGAGGTTAAGAACAGGCTTAGGCGAAAGTGAGTCCACCCGCGCGCCTTGACGCAGGGCCGGCGAAGGCCGAGTCTTCCGCTCAAACCAAGATTTCTGAGCAGGAGAGAGGCCCCATGGCCGATGGATCGCTGGCGGGTTCGGTCTCGCTGAAGGGCAAGGTTTCCGAGGACGAGTGGCGCGTGCGGGTCGAACTGGCCGCGCTCTACCGCCTGGCCGCGCTCTACGGCTGGGACGACATGATCTACACCCACATCTCGGCCCGCGTGCCGGGGCCGGAGCACCACTTCCTGATCAACCCCTACGGCCTGTGGTTCGACGAGATCACGGCTTCGTCGCTGGTGAAGATCGATACCGAGGGGAACATCCTCCAGGAGACGCCCTACTTCATCAATCCGGCGGGTTTCACCATCCACTCGGCGGTGCACATGAACCGCGAGGACGCCCACTACGTGATGCACCTGCACACCGACCAGGGCGCCGCCGTCGCGGCCCAGAAGGAGGGCCTGCTGCCGCTGACCCAGCATTCGCTGATCGTGCTGCCCAGGCTCTCCTACCACGACTACGAGGGCATCGCCCTGAACCTCGACGAGCGCGAGCGGCTGGTGAAGGACCTCGGCCCCGACAACACCCTGATGCTGCTGCGCAACCACGGCACGCTGGCGGTTGGCGCCACCGCCGGCGACTGCTGGACCGGGATGTTCTACCTGGAGCGCGCCTGCAAGATGCAGGTGATGGCGCTATCGGCCGGCCGCGATAACGTCCTGCTCTCGCCCAATCCCGCCCGCGCCGAGGTGAAGGGGCAGGTGCGCCAGGGCGTCGGCGGCGGCCTGGCCTGGCCGGGCGCTCTGCGCCGGCTCGACCGCGAGAACCCGGGCTACGACGCTTAGCGGCTCTCCCGGAGGGAGAGGGAGGGGCCCGCGATGCGAAGCGTCGTGGGAGGGTGAGGGGTTACGCCGCCAGCCGAGATGCACTTGCCGTCGAGCGGCGTTCACGTAATGTTCCAGCGTGGAACGCCAACTCAAGCCTCGAACCTATCGCGCCAGGGAGCTGCGGGAGCATTCGACCGATGCCGAGTGGAAGCTGTGGGCCATCGTGCGGAATCGCCAACTCGGAGGCTACAAGTTCCGCCGTCAGGTCCCGATCGACCGCTACTTCGCCGACTTCGCCTGCCTGAACGCCAAACTGATCGTCGAGATTGACGGAAGCCAACACCAGGAACGCCTCGAGCATGACGCCCGTCGAACAGCCACATTGGAAGCTCTTGGCTGGCGCGTTCTGCGATTCGACAACTACGAGGTGCTGACGAATCCCGTTGGCGTTGGCGACACGATCCTGTCGGAGCTCCAGTTGGCCAGGGCGTAACGCCTCACCCTCCCACGGCGTTGCCGTGGGCCCCTCCCTCTCCCTATGGGAGAGGTGGGCTCGTCTGCACTTTCAGGAACGCCACCACGTCGCGGCGGTCGTTGGCGTCGGGCATGCCGATGAAGGTCATCTTGGTGCCGGCCAGGACCGCCTTGGGGTTGGTGATCCACTTGTCGATGCGCTCGGCGTCCCAGGTCCAGCCGGCGTTCTTTAGGTCGTCGGAGTAGGTGAAGCTGGCCTTCGAGCCGGCCTTTCGCCCAAAGATCCCCCAGAGGTTCGGTCCGGTCATATCGTCGCCGCCGGGCGCGGTGGTGTGGCACGAGCGGCAGAGCGCGAACTTGGCCTCGCCGTTGGACAGATCCGCCGCCTGGTAGGCCGCCGGCAACTGCGCCACCAGCGCCTTCTTCTGGGCGTCGGTCAGCGTCGGCGCGGCCGCCGGGGCGCTCGTGGTGGTCGCGGTCGTGTTGCTGGAAGCGCCGCCGCCGGAGGGACCGCATCCAGCCAGCGCGAGCGCGGCAGCCGCGACGGCGAAAATCGAAGTCGTTCGCATCAAGATTTGGTCCCTCCGAAGGGCGCGCAAACTAGCGGGGCGGCCCGGCTTGGCAATGGTCGGTCGAAGTGGGGTCGGTCGAGTCGGTCGCGTGGGAGTCAATCGAACAGGCGCGACCGCGTCGTCTTCACCTCGCCGCGCTTCTTCTTGTCCTCGAGCCGGCGCTGGCGCGAGGCGTAGGTCGGCTTGGTCGGTCGGCGTGGCGTCGGTGCGTGGGCGGCCTGGGCGATCAGGCCGACCAGGCGCTCGACCGCGTCGGCGCGGTTGCGTTCCTGGGTGCGGAAGCGGTTGGCGGTGATGACGATCACCCCGGCCCCGGTCATCTTGCGGCCCGCCACCCGCCGAAGCCGCTCCTTCACCGCCGGCTGCAGCGAAGGCGAGGCGGCCGCGTCGAAGCGCAGCTGCACCGCCGTCGCCACCTTGTTGACGTTCTGGCCGCCCGGCCCCGAGGCGCGCAGGAAGCTCTCCTCGAGTTCGTCCTCGGCGAGGCTGATCTGGTCGGTGACAGGAATCATTGCGGTGCGTTGGCTTTTCGGCGCCCCGTGTGCTCCAACGCGGTCAAGATTGGAAGGCGAAGGCGCGATGGCGATCAGCGAGCAGGACTATCTGGCGCGGGACGCCGTCGGGCTCGCAATGATGATCCAGGGAGGGCAGATCAGCGCCGCCGAAGCGCTGGAGGCGGCGCTGGCGCGCTCGGCCAAGGTCAATCCCAAGATCAACGCCATCACCATGGACCTCGCCGACCGCGCCCGCCGCGAGGTGGCGGCCCGCGCGCCCACCGGGCTGCTCGCCGGCGTGCCGTTCTTGCTGAAGGACCTCGGTCCCCGCCTCGCCGGCACGCCGACCACCGACTCCTGCAAGCTCTACGTGGACGACGTCGCCGAGACCGACACCCCGCTGACCAGCCTCTACAAAGCCGCCGGTCTCACCATCTTCGGCAAGACCAACACCCCCGAGCTCGGCCTCGAGCCGATCACCGAGCCCGTCATGTTCGGGCCCACCCGCAACCCCTGGGACCTCAGCCGCACCTCCGGCGGCTCGTCCGGCGGCGCGGCGGCGGCGGTCGCCGCGGGAATCGTGCCGGCCGCGCACGCCAGCGACGGCGGCGGCTCGATCCGCATCCCGGCCTCGTGTTGCGGCCTGTTCGGCCTGAAGCCGTCGCGGGGTCTGGTCTCGGCCGCGCCGAAGGACGAGGGCTGGGGCGGCTTTTCCTGCGGCCACGTCGTCTCCCACTCGGTGCGTGACAGCGCCATCCTGCTCGACATCGCCGGACGGCCTCAGCCAGGCGATCCCTACTGGACCGCGCCGCCGGCCGAGCCGTTCCTCGCCGCCGCCGAGCGCGATCCCACCTCACTGCGGATCGCCTTCACCACCGCCGCCTTCTCCTCAAGCGGCCTCGATCCGGAGTGTGCGCAAGCGGTGCGGGACGCCGCCAAACTGTGTGAGAGCCTCGGCCACCGCGTCGAGGAGGTCGATCCGCCGATCGACCGCGCCGCGCTGGCGGCGGCCGGCGTGGTGATCGCCGCCAGCGTGGCCGCGGACCTCGACACCGTCGCCCTGAAGCGCGGGCGGCCGATCGACGAAGCCGAGGTCGAGCCGATCACGTGGACCAGCTACCAGCGCGGGCGGACCATCAGCGGCTCGGCCTACATCCAGGCCGTGCGCGGCGCCCACGGCCTCGGCCGCGCGGTGGCGGGCTTCTTTCGGACCTACGACATCCTGATCTGCGCGACGCTGGGCTCGCCCGCCGTGCCGGTGGGCTACCTGCACGGCGAGCCGCTGGACCTGGCCGGCTATGCCGGGCGCCTGTTCGCCTTCATGCCCAACACCCAGGCCTTCAACGTCACCGGCCAACCGGCCGCCAGCATCCCGCTGGCGATGAGCGCCGGCGGCCTGCCGATCGGCGTGCAGTTCGTCGCCCGCCAGGCCGAGGACGCGCTGCTGCTCAGCCTCGCCGGGCAGCTCGAACGCGCCGCGCCGTGGGCGGGGCGGCGGGCGGTGATCTGAGGCAGTCGATCGCGGCCAACCACGCGGGTCTCAGTAGTTGAGGCTGGGGGCGAAGGCGTTGATGGCGAACGCCGCCCAGGTGACGACGCCGAGGGCCAACACGATCACCAGGTTCGAGAGTTTGGCCCACCAGCCGCGTTTGGCGTCGGCCAGCACCAGGATCAAGTTGAGCAGCGCCACAGCGGCGCCGATGAGGCCGACCAAGCCCAGGCCCTGCAACGACCGCAGCCACGGATCGAGATCCGAATTGGCCTTCTCCGGGGCGTTGGCGATGGTCGCCAGGGTCGTCACCCAGAGCCCCAGGAAAGCGAGCTCGACCAGGGCGGTCAGCCGCACCAGCCGGTAGAGCATGGCGGCGCGCCCGCTCAGTGGAAGGGCCGCCCGATAATGTCGCCGCACCAACGCGCTGATCGGCCACAGCGCCACGGTCAGCGCCAGAACCGCGATCGCTGCGGCCAGCGCAGGGCCCAGCCAGCTCATTCGCAGCCCCGGCGGCACAGGCTGCAGCACTGCGATGGCCGGGAAGTCGTCGGTAGTGAGCGCGGTCACCTGTCCTTCATTGACCACCGCGGCGATGCGGCTCTTGCCGCCGACTTCCTGCCAGAGCATCGGTCCGATCTCTCGCCAGGTGCGAGGCGGCGCGCCGGTCAGACTGTCGAGGATCGGAATGGTCAGGTCGCCCTTTGCGTCGGCCCGCACCGACGCCTGGATGATCAGCCGCTCCACTGCGAGCAAGGTAGTCTGGCCGCGCCGGCTGAGCTCATAGGGACCCGCGACCAGCCGTCCGTCGGCTATCGCGGTCTTCCACCGCGGCATGTCAGGGATCGGCGCCGGGAAATAACGGTCGACGAAGCCGCGGAAGAGCTGGGCGCGGATGGCCTCGTCGGCCGGGCCGGCGCCGGAGCTGTTGAGCGAGACGAAGAGGCCGATGTGGTCGTCAGGGAGCAGCTCCAGATCGCTGTGGAAGGCGTCGACGTCGCCGCTGTGGCCCAGCGCCCTATGGCCGTTGCGCTCGGCCTCGAAGAACCCGAGCGACATGCCGGGGATCTGTGGCGTGATCCGGAAGACGGTCGCGTGCATCTGCCGGGTGGTCGCCGGCGACAGGATCTGGGCGGACCCATAGCCGCCGTCATTCAGCTGGGCGATCATGAACCGCGAGATGTCGCCGCCGCTGGCGGAAAGCCCGCCCGCCGGCGCCGGGTTGATGAACGCGAACCTTCCGGCCGGGCTCGAGCCGCGCTCGTAGCCGCTCGACATCTCCGCCCTGAGCTGCGGCGGGAGCGGTTGGCGGAAGCTCGAATGGGTCATGCCTAGCGGCGCGAAGATGTGGCGCTCGACATAGGTCTCGAACGGCTCGCCCGAGACGCGCTGCACGATCAGGCCGGCCAGCCCCGCGCCATAGTTCGAATAGGCCGGCAACTCGCCAGGCGGGAAGATGCGGGCAGGCAGGTGGCCCCGTTCGAAGTCGGCCAGGGGGATGAGGGCGGCCGCTGAATAGCCACCCAAGTTCTTGTCGCGATCCTCGAAGCCAGCGGTGTGGGTCATCAGCTCGCGCAAGGTGACCGGCTTGCCGTCCCGCGGCGGAATGGTGAAATCGAGGTAGCGGTTGACGTCGGCGTCGAGGTCCAGCTTGCCGGCCTGAACCAACTGCATCACCGCCGTCCAGGTGAAGAGCTTGGAGACCGAGCCGGGGCGGAAGAGCGTGGTCTCAGGATCAACGGGCCGGCGCGCGGCCACGTTGGCGTAGCCGTAGCCCTTCTCGAACAGGACCTTGTCGTCCTTGACCACCACCACGACGGCGCCGGCCACGTCGCCCTGGCGCAGGGCGTAAGGCACGAACCCGTCCAGCCACGCCCCGACATCTTCGGCGGTCAGCGCGGGCGCGGCGGTCTGGGGGGCCGGGGCCGGCGGCTGTGCGGCCGCGCCGCTGGCCAGGGCCGCGGCGCCAAACAGCGCGATCAGAGCCGCTTTGAGATTGAACCGTCGAAGCGATTGCATTTTGAGCCCCTCCCCAGGTGCGCTCGTTGCAGGCAACTACGCGGGGAGGCCGAACCGCACGCCAGTTAAATCTTGGACAGGCGTGCACGCTTTGAGTTTCTTGGAGAAACTGGCGCCGGTTGCAGGAATCGAACCCGCGACCTTCTGATTACAAATCAGCTGCTCTACCGTCTGAGCTAAACCGGCGACGCCGGGGGGTTATGCCAAGCCGGGGAGGGCGGTGGCAACGCGCCAGTGGCGGCGGCTGAAGCTTGTTGCGGCGGCCGGCTGTTGGCAAAGCTGCCGGGTGACCGCGCCCGACTCGCCTCGCACCGTCATGCCGCTGACCCGCAGCATGCGGCGGGCCGGCAATCTGCTGATCACCATCTCGGCCATCACCCCGGCCGCCTCGGTGTTCATCATGGGTCAGGATGTGATCCATCAGGCCGGGACCGGGGCGATCCTGTGCTTCGCCGCGGCGGCGCTGCTGGGGCTGACCACGGCGTTCGTCTACGCCGAGCTGTCGTCGGCGTTCCCGCTGACCGGCGGCGAGTATTCGATGATCGGGCGCACCATGGGGCCGGCGTGGGGCTTCATGGCGCTGGGGCTCAACCTGTTCGGTGGCGCGCTCGGCCAGGCGGTGACGGCGCTCGGCCTGGCGGACTATCTCGGCGTCGTCGCGCCCGGCGTCCCCGCGCTGCCGGTGGCGCTTGCGGTGACCGCGGCGACCGCCCTGGTCACCGTGCTCAACGTGCGCCTCAACGCCAAGATCACCGGTGTCTTCCTGTTGGTGGAACTGGCGGCGCTGGGGGTGATGACGGCGCTGGGGCTTGGCCATGCGCATCGCTCGCTGGCGGAGGCGACGCTGCAGCCGGTGATGCTGTCGGGCGGGGTGCTGGTCCACACGCCCTGGGCGGTGATCGGCGTCGCCACCGCCGGCGCGGTCTACGCCTACAACGGCTACGGCGGGGCGGTCTATTTCGGCGAGGAGATGTACGAGGCCAGGACCAAGGTGGCCTGGGTGATCTTCGTGTCGCTCGCGGTGGTGGTGCTGGCCGAGTTCGTGCCGGTCGCCGCAGCGATGACCGGCGCGCCGGACCTGAAGACGATGCTCGCCGCCGACAAGCCCCTGCCGGTGTTCCTGCAGGCGACCGGCGGGGCGCTGGTGGACAAGGCGGTCAGCCTCGGCGTCGCCTTCGCCATCATCAACGCCATGATCGCCATCGGCCTGATCAACGCGCGTCAGCTCTACTGCAGCGGCCGCGACGGCGTCTGGCCGGGTCCGGTGAACCGCTGGGTCGCGGCGGTGCATCCGCGCTTCAACTCACCCTGGATCGCCACTCTTGTCATGGGCGCGGCGACGGCGATCTGCTGCCTGCTGCCGCTCGATCTCTTGATCATGCTGACCGGCACCGGCTTCGTGATCATCTACGCCGGGGTCTCGATCGCCGCGATCATGGGACGGGTCAACCGCACCACCGCGGTCGGCCACTACCGCATGCCGCTCTATCCGCTGTGGCCGGCGCTCTCGCTGGCGATGCTGGCCGGGGTGACCTGGGCGGAGCTGATCGACCCGGACGAAGGGCGGCCCAGCCTGATCGCCAACGTTGTGGTGATGATCCTCAGCGCCGCCTACTACTGGCTCTACCTGCGCCGCCGCGGCGGCTGGACGCTGCGCGGGGCGGACGGGACGCCGCTGGCGGAGGAGGGAGTCTAGCGTCCCGACTCAATTGCCTCGGCCTATTTCATACATGGTTTCAGATATATACGCGTTGTCATCCCGGAGAGCCGCGCAGCGGACTCGTCCGGGACCTCCTTCACCGCCGGCGCTAAGTAGATCCCGGCCCTCCGCCGCTTCGCGGCTGCGGCCGGGATGACATTCATTGTGAGACTGGAAGTGAGACGGCGCACCCTGACCGTGGCGCCGGCGCACTTGGCAGCCGGCGCTGGACGCCCTATCTCCGCGCCATGGCCAGCCGCTGGACATCGAGCCCCTATCCTTGGGGCAATGGGCGAATGCCCGCCGGATGAGGGGATTCACCGCCTTATCCGGTCGACCTGCCACGCCTACAGGCGGCCGCTAGCCCCTCGTCCCAGCTTCAATCCAGCTTCGCGGCAAGCGAAGCGGGACGAACGGCGTCCAATCGTCTAGGGGACCATCGCCATGGCCCGCATCCTCATCACCTCGGCCCTGCCGTACATCAACGGCGTCAAGCACCTCGGCAACCTGGCCGGCTCCATGCTGCCGGCCGACGTCTACGCCCGTTTCAAGCGCTCTCAGGGCCACGAGACGCTCTACATCTGCGCCACCGACGAGCACGGCACGCCGGCCGAGCTGGCGGCCGCGGCGGCGCATCAGGACGTCTTCACCTACTGCGAGGAAAATCACCGCCTGCAGCATGACATCGGCCGCGCCTATGGCCTGTCGTGGGACTGGTTCGGCCGTTCCTCGTCGCCGCAGAACGCCCGCCTCACCCAGCACTTCGCCGACGTGCTGGAGGACAACGGTTTCATCGAGGAACGGACCGACAAGCTGGTCTATTCGATCGACGACGGCCGCTTCCTGCCCGACCGTTACATCGAGGGGATCTGTCCGCACTGCGCCTATCCCAGGGCCAGGGGCGATCAGTGCGACAACTGCGGGCGGCTGCTCGACCCGATCGACCTGATCGAGCCCTATTCGGCAGTCTCCGGCTCGCGGAACCTCGAGGTGCGCGAGACCCGCCACCTCTACCTGCAGCAGACCAAGCTGGCCGGGCCGATCCGCGATTGGCTGGGGACCCGCGCCGACTTCCCGAGCTTCGCCCGCTCGATCGCGCTGAAGCACCTCGACGAGGGCCTGATCGACCGCGGCATCACCCGCGACCTCGCCTGGGGCGTGCCGGTGACCCGCGGCGGCCAGCCGCGCATCGGGTTCGAGAACAAGGTGTTCTACGTCTGGTTCGACGCGCCGATCGAGTACATCGCCGCGACCCAGGAATGGGCCGACGCCACCGGTGATGACTGGCGGCGCTGGTGGCGCACCGACGCCGGCGCCGATGACGTCCGCTACGTCGAATTCATGGGCAAGGACAACGTCGCCTTCCACACCGTCAGCTTCCCGGCGACCATCCTGGGCTCGCGCGAGCCGTGGAAGACGGTCGACGTGCTCAAGGCGTTCAACTGGCTCAACTGGTACGGCGACCAGTTCTCCACCTCGCGCAAGCGCGGCGTGTTCATGGACACGGCGCTGGAACTGGCGCCGTCGGACTGCTGGCGCTGGTACCTGACCGCCGGCAGCCCGGAACACTCGGACAGCGCCTTCACCTGGGAGCTGTTCCAATCTGCGGTGAACCGCGACCTCGCCGACGTGCTCGGCAACTTCGTCAACCGCATCGCCAAGTTCTGCGAGACGCGGTTCGAGGGCGTCGTGCCGGCGGGCGGAGAGGCGGGGCCGCTCGAGCAGAAGCTCTACGCCGACATCGCCACCCAGCTGGCCGATCTCACCGCCCAGTTCGAGGCGATCGAGATCCGCAAGTCGGCCCAGGGCCTGCGGGCGCTGTGGGTGCTCGGCAACGAGTATCTGCAGGCGGCCGCGCCCTGGTCGGCGATCAAGAGCGACCCGGTGCGGGCGGCGGCGGCGGTGCGCACGGCGCTGAACCTGGCGGCGCTGTTCGCCCGCGTCTCGGCGCCGGTGATCCCCTACGCGGCCGAGCAGATCGCGCTGGCGCTCGGTGAGCCGTTCCCGCCCGCGTGGCCGGGCGTCGACGTCGCCGCGGAGCTCTCGCGGGTTCCGGCCGGACGCAAGATCACGACGCCGCCGGTGCTGTTCCGCAAGATCGAGGACGCCGACGTGGCCGCGTGGACCGAGCGCTTCGCCGGGGTGGAGTAGCGCCACTCTCGCGCAGCGTAACCCCTCATCCTCCCACGATGCTCACGCATCGCGGGCCCCTCCTTCTCCCTCTGGGAGAAGTGTAAGTGGCTGGATCAGTTCCGGATTCACCTCTCCCGGAGGGAGAGGGAGGGGCCCGCGCCGCAAGGCGCGGGAAGGTGAGGGGTTACGCTGCAGCAGGCTAGACGCCGAACGCCTTCAGCCACCCGAGCTCCACGACGCCGTCCCAGATCATGCGGCCGGAGACGAACAGCACGATCGCCAGGCCGATGTAGCCGATCCACGGCCAGCGGTGCAGCAGCCGCGCGACCCACGCCGCCGCGAAGCCGGTCATCACTACCGACAGGCCAAGCCCGACGAACAGCACCCACGGCGGCTGGTCGCGCACCGCGCCGGCCACCGCCAGCACATTGTCCATCGAGGTCGAGACGTCGGCGATGAAGATCTGCACCAGCGCGGCGAGCAGGGTCTTGCCCCCGCTGGGCGGCTCGCCCGCAGCCTCGCGGTGGCCGCGCGAGCGGCGGGCGCGCAAATCCTTCCACATCTGCCAGCAGATCAGCAGCAGCAGCAGGCCCCCGGCCAGGATCAGGCCAGGGCCGCCGGCTTTGAGGAGCCGGATGGCGAAGATCGCCAGGCCGCAGATCAGCACCACCGCGCCGCCCAGCCCCAGCGCGATGGCCTGGCGCCGCTGCGCCCGCGGCAATCCCGCGGCGGCCATGCCGATGGCGATAGCGTTGTCGCTGGCCAGCGTCAGGTCGATCAGAACGACCTGAAGCAGGGCCGTGAGGAGGCTCGCCCAATGCATGCTTCAGCCGCCGCGGCGCCCGCTCATGGCGACGGTTTCGCTTGAAACAGCGGTGCAGCACAAGAGGCGACGTCGCCCGCGGCCGCGCTCAGCGCCTGATCCGGGTCGCCTCGTAGAGCGCCACCGCCGCGGCGGCGGAGACGTTCAGGCTCTCGAAACCGCCGGGCATCGGAATGCGGGCCAGCGCGTCGCAGTGCTCGCTGACGAGGCGGCGCAGGCCTTCGCCCTCGGAGCCCAGCACCAGCACCGTCGGGCGCGCGTCCAGCACCTGGTCCAGCGACGCAGCGGCGTCGCCCGCCAGACCGACCGCGCGCCAGCCGAGCGCATCGAGCTCGTCGAGGGCGCGGGCGAGGTTCACCACCCGGGCGTGCGGGGTGACATCGAGCGCGCCGGCGGCCGCTTTCGCCAGCGCGCCGGTGAAGGCCGGCGCGTGCCGGTCCTGCACGATCACCCCGCGGGCGCCGAACGCCGCGGCCGAGCGGAACACCGCGCCGACGTTCTGCGGGTCGGTGACGTGGTCGAGCATCACCAGCACGCCCTGCGCCGGGCTGGCCAACGCGGCCAGCGACAGCGGTTCGATCGGTTCGGCCTGCAGCGCCACACCCTGGTGCGCGGCGCCCGGCGGCAGCAGGCGGGCGATCTCGGCGGCCTCGAGGATCTCCGGCGAGGGGAGGGCCGGGGAGGGGAGGGAGGGCGCGCGCGTCGCCAGCTCCTTGGCCCGCTCGGCCGTCGCCACCAGTCGGCGGGGCGCCCCGCGTTGCGGATTGGCCAGCGCCGCCAGCGCCGCGTGCCAGCCCCACACCCAGTCCGACGCCGCCGACGCCAGGCCGTGTTTCGCCGCCGGCCGGCCGCCGCGACGGGTCGCGGGCGACCATGCTTTGCCCTCGTTGCGCCGGGCATGTCGGGCCACTATAAGACGCCCTCCGATTTTGGGGCCTTCCCGAAGGCCTCCGTTCCGCGCGGTCTTAGGCTCATCGCCGACGAGCGCAACGGGGCGATCGGTTCCGGCGGCCGGCTTGGGGGAATGTCCCGAGTGGCAAAGGGGGCGGACTGTAAATCCGCTGGCGTACGCCTTCGTAGGTTCGAGTCCTACTTCCCCCACCAGCAGCCCGCCAGGCGCGAAGATCGGGTTGATACGAGAGGGCGAAAGCCTTCGCGGGTATAGCACAATGGTAGTGCAGCAGCCTTCCAAGCTGAGGATGTCGGTTCGATCCCGTCTACCCGCTCCAATCTTGCAATGACGCAAAATTAAGCTGCCAAGCGGGGCGGCGCTCTCTACCCTTCGACGATCGAGGAGGAACCGCGATGCGCCGGCTTCTGGGGGCTGTGGCGGCGGCGAGCGGCCTGAGCGTCGCTGCGCATGCCATCGCGGCGCCGTCGATCGAGATCAACAACGCCGCGGCCCGCGTCACCCTCGCCCCCGAGGCCCGTCGCGACATCAAGGTCGACATATTCAAGCCCGATCCGCGCCTGCCGCTGCGGGTCTGGACCTTCGCCGGCCGCACCTACGTCGACGGGGGGCTCTGGGGGCGGATGCAAGGCTGCGGGACGCGCGGCGGGCAGCCGGTCGCCAGAGTGCGCGGGCGGCCCGACATCCTGGTGGACGCCCTGCCGCTGATCGTCGTCAGAACGCCGATGGATGCGCGCGTTTCGGTCGGCGGCGAGGTGTGGGGCCAGGCGGGGCGCAGCAACTCGCTCGAGCTCGGCAACAGCGGCTGCGGCGGCTGGGCGGTGGGTGACGTGCGTGGCCGGCTGAAGGTCAGCCAGGCCGGCTCCGGCGACACCCGCACGGGCTCAGCCGGCGCGGCCGAGCTCTCCGCCACCGGATCGGGTTCGATCACCACCGGCGCCGTCGCCGGCCCGGTTGTGGCGATGAACGTCGGCTCGGGCGACATCAACATCGCCTCGGTGAACGGCCCGCTCAGCGCGCGCATCGCCGGCTCGGGCCAAGTGCGGGTCGCCGCCGGCCGAGCGACCTCGATGCAGGCCTCGATCGCCGGCTCGGGCGGGGTGACGCTGAACGGGGTCGCCGGCTCGCTCAAGGCCTCGGTCATGGGCTCCGGCGACGTGCGCGTCGCCCGCGTCACCGGACCCGTCAGCAAGTCGGTGATGGGGTCCGGCGTCGTGCGGGTCGGCTCCTGAGGCTGACCCGCTACTGCTGATTTCGCGGCGATTCGTGGGGATTGACAGCGGTGTTGGTCGGCTTTCCGGCGGCGGCCTGACGCGCCGCCGCCAGCTGCGCATTGTGCGCGGCGATCGCCTGGGCGGTAGCCGCCGCGGACACCTGTTGCAGCTGAGTCTGGTGCTGTACGGCCTGGAGCTGGGCCTGGCGAGCGGCCGCCGCTTGCTGGGCTTGCGCCGCGGCCGTCGATTGCGCCTGTAGCTGAGCCTGGTGTTGCGCGGCCAGGATCTGCGCCTGGCGAGCGGCCGCCGCTTGTTGGGACTGCGCCGCAGCGGCTGACTGCGACTGTAGCTGAGCCTGGTGCTGGGCGGCCAGGAGTTGCGCTTGGCGGGCAGCCGCCGCCTGCTGGGCCTGCGCCGCCGACTGCACTTGAGCCTGGTGCTGCGCGGCCAGGAGCTGCGCCTGGCGAGCGGCCGCCGCCTGCTGCGCCTGCGCCGCCGCGCCGGCCTGCAGTTGGGCCTGGTGCTGCGAGGCCAGGAATTGGGCCTGACGCGCCGCCGCCTGCGCTTGCGCGGCCTGGGCCGCCTGGGCCTGCTGCTGCGCGGCGATCAACTGCGCCCGTCGCTGAGCGTCGGCGTTGGCCTGACCGGCGGCGAACTGGGCTCTGGCCTGGTCCTGAACTGTGAGCTGCTGCGCCCGTCGTGCGGCGTCCGCCTGCGCCTGGGCCGCGGCCTGGGCGGCTTGCGCCTGTTGCTGGGCGTTCCACTGGGCGCCGCGCTGGCCGTTCTGGCCCTGCGGATACTGCCCAGGCCCGCCCGGTTGCGCCACCGGCCCTGGTTGCCCCTGCTGCGGTCCCCACGCGTGCTGGCCCGGTCCCCAGTTGGGCGGTCCGGCGGGTGGTCCGTTCGCGGCGAGCGCTTGGGCACGGCGCGCGTTCTCCAGATCGCGCTGGGCGCCCTGCGCGTCGTTCACCTGGCGCGCAAACTGCGCCGCCTCGACTTCCCGGCGATAGCGCTCGGCGGCCCAATAGGCGTCGTCCTGCTGCTCGCGCGCGGCGTGATAGGCGCGCCAGTCGTCGTCGGCCTGCTGGTCTGCCGCCCACTGGGCGCGTTCGTCGGCGATCGCCTGGCGCTGTGCGGCCCAGTTGGCCTCCTCGACCGCCTCGCGCCTCGCGTGCGTAGCGGCTTCGAACATCGCCTCGGCGCGGGCGAGGAAGCGTCCGGCGATGTCAGCGCGGCCGCCGATTTCGTCGGGCGGCAACAGGCGGCCGTCAGGGCCGTACACCGCGACCAGCGTGTCGTTGTCGTAGCCGTAGCTGTAGCCGGCGTCGCGGACCAGGTAGGGCGCCGATGCGCCCGGCTCGTAGTAATAGTAGCGGTAGCCGCCGCCCGGCAGCGGCTCGGCGATCCGGCTCGACTGGTCGTCCGCACGCCAGACCCACGGGCGCTGCCCACCGCCGTAGTCGAAGGTGTAGTCCGGAGGCGCATCGCCAAAGCCGGCGTTCATTTCCGCGGCGCGATCGGCGAAGGCATAGGCGGCGCGCGGATCGGCGAGCCGACCGATACGCGCCGCAGAAGCCGGCGGCAGCGCATCGGAGGCTGGCGCAGGCGCGATCGTTGTGTTGGTGGCGTCCATCGCCAGCGGCAAGGCGGCCAGTGGCGGCGGCGCGGTGGTGTTGTTCGCCGCCGGGGCGTTCTGTTGGCACGCCGCCAAGGCAAAGCCAGCGGTGGCGACGACAAGGGCCAGGCGCGAGGTCCTGCCAAACAAACTCGAAACGGACATGGAGGTGATTTCCTATTTCAGCGCCGTGACAGTGACGCCTCGGGATCCGGGTTCAGCCCTATCCGGCGCAACATGTCGCTGCAATGAACGGACAGGCGGCGCAGTCGTTCATTCGCGGCCGATCACTTCTAACCTGAAACAAATCCGCATCGCACCCTATCCCGTGTCATTCCCGGCCATCGCCGGGCCAGGACCGCATCGGGGCGCCGGCGATCCGCAGTCGCTTCGCTGCCGGCGCGCACCGTTGCACGAAGCGGAACACCTCCAGCCACTGCTCGTAGCTCAGCTCGGCGCGCAGGGCCTCCGGCGCGATGGCCAGGTCCTGCGAGAGCAGCCGCCATTGCAGGTTGCTGACCAGGCCGCGGAACGTGCGCCAGGCGTCAGGCCGCGGCCGGGCCAGGGCGTAGCGCACGAAGCGGCGCCATGCGTCGGCCTCGCCCGGCGCGATGTCGGGCGCGGCTTTGCGGGTGATCCGCAGCAGGGCGACGTCCACGTTCGGCGCCGGCACGAAATCGCGGCGGCTGAAGGGCCGCGTGACGCCCAGCGCGAACCAGGGGCGCGCCTGCAACGAGACGGCGGTCAGGTGCGCGCCGGCGTACTTCTCGGCCGCCTCGCGCTGGAGCACGAGCGCGGCGCTGTCAGGCGCCGGCGCGGCTGTCAGCAATCGCCGCAGCAGGTCCGCCGTTGCGTTGAACGGCGGATTGGCGACCACCTTGAACGGCGCCCGGAAGCGGACGTCGCGCAGGTCGGCCTCGACCACCGTCACCGGGCGGCCGGAGAACCGCGCCCGCAGCTTGCGCGCCAGGTTCGGATCGCGCTCGACGGCGACGACGCGGACACCGGCCGCAAGCAGGGCGGCGGTCACCGCGCCGGTCCCAGCGCCGAGGTCATAGACGAGATCGC
Source organism: Caulobacteraceae bacterium (assembly GCA_035604515.1). Taxonomy (GTDB): domain Bacteria; phylum Pseudomonadota; class Alphaproteobacteria; order Caulobacterales; family Caulobacteraceae; genus Acaudatibacter. The sequence continues at coordinate 34,862 of DATNIH010000281.1, forward strand.
CCGGCGTGAGGTCGGCGCTGGCCGTCAGGGTCTGGGCGGCCGTCGGTGAGGCGAACAGGTTCTGCGCCAGCCGGACCCTGGTCCGCTGCGCCCCGCTCACGGTTGGTCATCATGAAGTTGGTCATGACGCTCCCTTGTCGAGGTTGAGGGTTGATGGGCTGGGTCGGTTGGCTCGGCTCGCGGCGGGGCCAGGTGTTTGCGGCAGCGGGAGCGGTAGGCGGCGACGTCCGCGGCGGTGAGGCGAGGGCGGTGATTGGCCGGGGCGCACGCCACGGCTTTCGCCGGCGCGGGGATCGATGGCATGGAACGGATTCCGAGGCGGCCGCGCACGGCGCGAGCCGGTTGCTGGGGCTAGCGGACGGTCAAAGACCGCCTAGCGAATGCGCGCGCTGTTCCAGCAAACCGACACGAAGTGCTCCTCGGTTGGCCCCATCGGGGGCCGGCCGCTCTGTTATCAACCCGCAGCAGCCCTGTCACGCGCGGCCTGGAGCAGCGGGGCCAGCAGCCCGGCGATCTCGGCCTGACCGCCAGCGTCCGCGATCAGGTCCTGGCGCACTTCCAGCTCCAGGTAGTCGAGACCGTTGGCGATGGCGTGGCGCGGGACGGTATAGTCGGTCGCGTCCATGCGGTAGGGCGCGTTGTCGCCGACGAGCGCCGGGTCCAGCGCGGCGCGAAGAGCGGCCAGCATCGCTTCGCTCAGAGGCGAGCGGCCCATGTGCAGCACGCCGACACGCCACGGCCGCGCTGCGCCGACCATCACCGGCGTGAAGGAGTGCAGGGCCAGCAGCATCGGGCGCTGACCCGCCGCCCGCCGCGCGTCGATTTCGGCGGCGATGCGGTCATGGTAGGGGGCGAAGACCTCGGTCACGCGGTCGGCCCGCGCCGACGCCGACAGCGCCGCATTTCCCGGCACGGCGACGCCGTCGCTGACCTCGGCGACCGCGTCCGGCCGGTCAGGATCGCGATTGCAGTCGATCACCAGGCGCGAATAGCGCTGGGCAATGAAGGTCGCGCCCAGCCGGTCGCAGAGCAGGGCGCCCAGGGCGGCGACGCCGATATCGCTGGCGATGTGCAGGTCCAACGCGGTGGCGGGAAGGCCGAGCCCACTCAGGCTGGACGGTATGTCGCGCCCCGCATGATCGCCCACCAACAGAAACGGGGAGCCAGCGCCTGGATTTCGGACAGAGTAGGGCGGTCTCTCGCCTGCGGTCAGCAGCCGCGTGGACGGGCCGGTGGAATCGGCTGAGCTATTTGCCAATGCCGATCGTCTCCATCCGCCACCGGACGAGCTACCGGTACCGCAACCCGGTCGCCTTTGGCGAGCACCGGCTGATGCTGCGTCCGCAGGAAGGCTTCGACCAGCACCTGATCGACTTCGAGCTCGAGGTGTCGCCGCAGCCGTCGCTGCTGCGCTGCCTGCACGACCTCACCGACGCCGGCATCGCCATCGCCCGCTTCGACACCCGCGCCGACGCCCTGGTGGTCGAGAGCCGCGCGGTGGTCGATCACCGGCCGCACGCCGCGCTGGACTTTGAAAGCGCCGACGCCACGATCGACGCCGGCGGTTTCGACTACGAAGTCGACGAAGCGGCCGCGCTGGCCGCCTCGATCGCGCCGCGGCGTGGGGATGGCGGCGAGGTTGCGGCCTGGGCGCGGCGGTTCCTGCGTCCGGTGGGCCGCACGCGGCTTTCGACACTGCTTTGCGACATGACCCACGTCGTGCGGGCCGACTTCGCCTACGAGGTGCGGGAATCCGGGCCGCCGCAGTCGCCCGAGCTGACGCTGCAATGTCGCCGCGGCAGCTGCCGCGACTTTGCGGTGCTGATGATCGAGGCGGCGCGCGGGCTCGGTCTCGCCGCACGGTTCGCCTCGGGCTACGTCTACAGCGGCTCTCAAAAGGCAGGCGCGGCGGGCGCCAGCCACGGCCACACTCACGCCTGGGTTCGCGTCTACCTGCCCGGCTGCGGCTGGGCCGACTTCGACCCGACCAATGGCATCGTCGGGGGCGCGGGGCTGATCCGGGTCGCCGCGGCGCCCGATCCGCGCCTCACACTACCGCTGCACGGCGCCTGGCGCGGGATGCGCGCGGACTTCCTCGGCATGCAGGTCGAGGTCGCCATCGACGTTCGGCCGGAGGTGGCCGAGCAACCACCTGCGCTTCTGAGAGTTGCGGGAACGGGATAACCGCGAAGGCAAGATGCGCATCAGGGCTGGGTATCGCATCGTCTACGACACGCCGGCCACGACCCCGATGCTGATGATGCTCAGCGTCAGACCCGAGCGCGCCCGCGACCTCGAGACGCCCGACTGGATGCGGACCGAGCCCTACGTGCCGATCCGCACCTACGTCGACACCTTCGGCAACATCTGCACCCGCCTGGTCGCCCCGGCCGGGCGCACCACTTTCCACGCCGAGTTCGTGATCCGCGATTCAGGCGAGCCCGACCCGACGCCGTTCGGCGCCCGCCAGGAACCGATCGACGAACTGCCGGATCACGTGGTCGAGTACCTGCTGCCGTCCCGCTACTGTGATGTGGAGCTTCTGAGCGACCTGGCCTGGCGGCAGTTTGGGCCGGCGCCGCTCGGCTGGCCAAGGGTGCAGGCCGTGCTCGACTACGCCCACGCTCGGATCTGTTTCGGCTACGAGCACGCCCGGGCGACGAAGACCGCCCACCAGGCGCACGAGGAGCGGACCGGGGTCTGCCGCGACTACGCGCACCTCGCCATCACCCTCTGCCGGGCGCTGAACATTCCGGCGCGCTACTGCACCGGCTATCTGGGCGACATCCGCTCGCCCGTCACGCCAGGGCCGATGGACTTCAGCGCCTGGCTCGAGGTCTGGCTCGGCGGGGCGTGGCGCACCGCCGACGCGCGCCACAATCACCCGCGCATCGGCCGCACCCTGATGGGCGTCGGCCGCGACGCCGCCGACGTCGCCATCACCACCACCTTTGGGCCCGCGACGCTGGCGGAGTTCACAGTGTTCACCGACGAGGTGACGTGAACCCCTACGCCGTCCGCGTGAAGCCGTCGGGCGCCCAGCCTTCGCTGCCAACGCCGTGGTGAACGGTGAACAGGCCGTCCGGGTCGTAGCGGCGCTTGATGCGGGCGAGGCGTGGGTAGTTCGCGCCCCAGAACGCGCGCTGCCAGTCGGCCTGGAAGTAGTCGCACTCGTTGACGTAGGCGCCGGTGTCGGGTGCGGCGACGCGCAGCGCCTTCATCGCGGCCTGGACGGCCGCAGCGCTGGCGCGGGCGGCGCCCAGGTTGGGCGGCGGCAGGCCTGCGAAGGCCGGCGGCCCGCCCATGGCGATGATCGCCAGCGCGAAGGCGTCCACCGCATCAGGATTGGTGCAGGTCTCGCGGCTGGCGGCGATCGCGTCGGCCGGCGCGCCGGCCAGGCCCTTGTTGAAGTGGAAGGAAACCGACCAGTGGCGGCTGGCGGCGAACCAGGCGTCGACCAGCTGCGCCTGATTGGCGGGCTTCAACAGGGCTTGGGGCAGCCACGCCGACGTGTAGGCGTGCCAGAACGCGCCCACTTGCCCCCCATCACCCGCCCACCAGAAATCGGTCGGCGCGGCGCCCGGCCGGGAGTCGGAGACGCTGACGCCCGGTAGACGGCGCATCATCTCGGGGTCCCAGAAGTG
>DATNIH010000282.1:0-36371 GCA_035604515.1 Caulobacteraceae bacterium
CACCGGCCTGCCAGCGTCTCAGCCACTTGTAGCCAGCCTCCGCGCTGATCCCGAACCGCCGGCACAGCTCCCGACGGTTCACACCCTCCAACAGCGCCAACCGCACAAACTCGCGCCGCTCGTCCATCGCCGACCTCTCACGCCAAGGCATGGATCGCTCCCTAAAGGCAGCTCAATCCATCCAATGATGTGTCAGCGATGTCTCCGAACAGGTGTCAGCCATCTCTCCGGTCTGAACAACAAAGCCCGGCGATGACCGGAAGTGGGGGAAGGAGCCGCTAGCTCGTGCGCCCGTAGAAGCGCTGCTTGAACGGGCCGCCGAACAGCACCTTGCCGGCGCCGCGGGCGAGGCGGTCGAAGGCGAAGGCGCGGTGCGGCGATCGGGTCAGCCACTGGGCGGCGGCGAACAGGCCGAAGGCGCCGGTCTGGGCGAGCCCGATGGCGATCCAGCGCACCGCGCCGGCCCAGTCGGGCGGATCGGCGGTGGCGCAGCCGTAGGTCGGGCCCTGGCCGTAGGCGAAGGCGCGGGCCAGGGCGTAGCGCAGGGTGAGGCGGCCCGCGACTGGGTCCTCGTAGACCAGCGCCTCGTGCGCCCAGGCAAAGCGCGCGCCTTGCCTGCTCATCAGGCCGAACAGGTGGTCGTCCTCGCCGCCGACCTCGTTGCGCAAGGCGGAGAACGGCTGCGTCGGATGGGGCAGGGCGGCGCGGCGGACCAGGCTGTCGCCGCAGCCGTAATAGTGGGCGATGATCCCGGTGTCGGCCGGGCCCTCGCGGGAGAAGAACTGCTCCAGGTATTGGCGATGGCGTCGCACGGGCGCCGGCGCCCTCGCCCGCACCGGGCCGAACACCACGTCGGCGTCGTAGCGCGCCTGGGTCTCGATCAGCGCCGCCAGCCAGCCGCTCGAAGCTTCCTCGTCGTCGTCGATGAAGGCGATGAGGTCGCCGTGGGCTGTGGCCAGCGCGGCGTTGCGGGCGTTGGCGACGCCGGCGGCGGGTTCATGCACATAGCGCACCGGGAACGGCGCTTCCGAGGCCAGCTGGCGCGCCACCGGCTCGGCGGACGGGACCTGGTCGTTGTCGACGATCACCAGTTCGAGCCGGCCAGGGTCGACGCCAGTCTGACGGAAGGTCGAGCGCGCCGCGACGGCGAGACCTTCGGGCCGGCGTTGGGTCGGGATGGCAATGCTGACGCTCTGCGCCGGCCTCTCGGCGACGACCGGCGGCGTTGGTTCCAGTTTCAAGTGGCCGGGCGGGGCAAGCGTGCGCCGATCGAGCAGCGAAAGCATCTGTGTCTCGGGTCTCGCCCGTTCCATTCCAGGCCGAAGGGCCGGCGTCGCCGCTGCGCCTGCAATCGGCGCGCCGCGTGACGGCGGGCGCCACTCAGTTTAGAGGAGCGGTCCTTTCGACTTCGGACCGAAGGAGTTCCGCCGTGCGCCTGCCCAAGGCCAGGCTCGATCAGGTTCTCGCCCGCTTCCAGGAAGTCGAGGCGCGGATGTCGGCCGCCAGCGCCGGCGCAGAGGTCGTGCGGCTTGGCAAGGAGTACGCCGAGCTGAAGCCGGTGGCCGAGGCCGCCGAGCGCCTGATCAAGGCGCAGGGCCAGCGCGCCGAGCTGGAAGCGATGGCGGCCGGCGACGACGCCGAGATGGCCGAACTGGCCAAGGACGAGCTGGCTCAGCTTGACGACACCGAGCCGTCGCTGGAGCGCGAGCTCGCCTTGCTGCTGGCGCCGCGCGACGCCGACGAGAACGCCTCGGCGATCCTAGAAGTGCGCGCCGGCACCGGCGGCGACGAGGCGGCGCTGTTCGCCGGCGATCTCTTCCGCATGTACCAGCGCTACGCTCAGACCCACGGCTGGAAGCTCGAGGTCGAGAGCGAGTCCGAAGGGGAGATGGGCGGCTACAAGGAGATCATCGCCTCGATCGAGGGCGACGGGGTGTTCGGGCGGCTGAAGTTCGAGAGCGGCGTGCACCGGGTGCAGCGCGTGCCGCAAACCGAGACCCAGGGGCGGATCCACACCTCTGCGGCCACGGTCGCCGTGCTGCCGGAGCCGCAGGACGTCGAGATCGAGGTCAACGACGCCGACATCCGCATCGACACCTATCGATCGTCCGGCGCCGGCGGCCAGCACGTCAACAAGACCGACTCGGCGGTGCGCATCACCCACCTGCCCACCGGCATCGTCGTCACGTCGTCGGAGAAGTCGCAGCACCAGAATCGGGCGCGGGCGATGAAGGTGCTGAAGGCCAAGCTCTACGAGCAGAAGCGCGACGCGCTGGCGGCCGAGCGTTCGGAATCGCGCAAGAGCCAGGTCGGCTCGGGCGACCGCTCGGAGCGCATCCGCACCTACAACTTCCCGCAAGCTCGGGTGACCGACCACCGCATCAACCTGACGCTCTACAACCTGCCCAAGGTGATCGCCGGCGAGGCGCTGGACGATCTGATCGACCCGCTGATCGCCGAGGACCAGGCCGCCCGGCTGGCGAGCCTGGAAGAGAGTTTGGCCTAAGCCGAGTTCACGCCACCGAGCGTCCGCCGTCGATTACCAACTCTGAACCGGTCACGTAGCTGCTGTCGTCGCTCGCTAGATAGAGGATCCCGGCGACCACCTCATCGATGCGGCCGGCGCGATGCAACGGCACGGACGTCGCCGTAAAGGCCTCGAGTGTCGGTCCCCGCGGCCGGTTGGTTGAGCCGTCAGTGCTGGTGCCGATCAGCGTATCCCAGATCGCGGTCTCGACGATGCCGGGGTGGAGCGAGTTCACGCGCACGCCGTCGTTCGCCGCCGCGCACTCCAACGCCACTGATTTGGTGAAGAGCCGCACCGCCCCCTTAGTGGCGCAATAGCCCGAGACGTTCGGCGAGGCTTTGATGCCAGCGATCGACGAGACATTGATGATGCTGCCGCCGCCACCTTCGCGGATCAGAGGCAGGCCGTGCTTCACCCCCAGGAAAACGCCGTCGAGGTTAACCGCGGTCTGCCGGCGCCAGTCGGCGAGGGTCATATCGACCACGGGGCAGGAGAGGCCGATGCCGGCATTGTTGACCAGAACGTCGAGCCGGTGGTGGCGCGCCCTGATCCCGGCCATGAGCGCGACCCAGCTCTGCTCCTGCGTGACGTCGTGCGCGACGAACTCCGCGCGGTCGCCCTCGGAGAGGATCTCGGCGACCAAGGCCTCGCCCTTGTCGGCCTGCAGGTCGGCCACGATCACGACCCCGCCTTCCCGGGCTAGCGCGATCGCCGCGCCGCGTCCTATCCCGCTTGCCCCGCCGGTGATGCAGACGACCTTGCCTTCGACTCGACCCATGTCGGCTGCCTCCGGTTTCCGCCTGATCGGCTAGGCGAGCCCCAACGCGCCCGCGACGGCGCCCTGGTTGAAGTAGGGCCGCTCGCAGATGATCTTGTCGCCGCCCGGCGGAAACTCGAATGCGGCGGCCATGCGCACGCGAAACGCCTTGCCGGTCGGCTGGGCGATGCGCCCGCCGCCGAGGTTGAGTGGCCCAAGGTGAGTGCCGGTGAGCCAGAACTCGACCAGCACGGTGTCGCCGCCGTGGGCGATGGCGATGATCTCGTTGCCCTGGTCCGGAAATGGGGTCCGGGAGGCCTGGAAGTAGCCGCGCACGGCCTCCTCGCCATCGAAGACGGTCCCAGACCCGTACATCTCGTAGCGCGGATGCTCGAAGGTGGCGATGACCGCGTCCCAGTCGCAGACGCATTCGAGCGCCATGTGATCGCGCACGGTCTGCAGGCGGCGTTCGGTGAGATCGGTCAGGGCGCGGCTCCCTCAGCGAACGTTGCGGCGGCGGTTGCCGCTTGCCTAACGTACGTTCGTTCACCTACACAGATGCATGAAGCTCGATGCCGAGGCAAGCACCCGGGAACGAATCGCGCAGGTGGCGTTGGACCTCTTCGCGAAGCACGGTTTCGATGGCGCCTCGATGCGCCAGATTGCCGGCGCGCTCGGCCTCCGGGCCAGCAGCCTCTACAACCACTTCCCGAGCAAGAACGCGATCTTCGCCGAACTGATCGAGTCGTACGGTCCGGCAAACTCCGCCAGCCGGCTCGCTTCCCCGGTTTATCTCGCCCTGAAGCACGACCCGGAGGCTTTCTGCCGCAAGTATGCCGCGGACCTGCTCGACCAGTGGTGCGACCCGCGCGAGCAGCGGTTCATGGAGCTGCTGACGGCCGAGCGAAACCGCTTGGCGGGTGAACGCGACCATTTCTTCGACACCCTCTTTTCCAGGGAAGTGGGGGCGATAACAGACTATTTCCGCGGTTTCGCGCTGACTGGCGCGATCCATGCCCCGGACCCCAGGGAATGCGCGTCGCTGCTGATGGCGGGTCTCACCTTCCTGCGGATGGAGCACTTCCTGATCACGGCGCAGCCGTCGCCGCGCGCGGTGGTCGGCGAGGCGCTCGACCGCCTGCTCGGCAACTTCCTGGCTTTGGTGGCGCCCAGGGGACCGCCATGACGGCTCAGCTCTACGCGTTCACCTGCGGCTTCCTCACCATCCCGCGCGCATTCATGCTGGATGGCGAGCCGGGTTTCATCACCGTGCCTGTGCCTTCGTATCTGGTCGTCCACCCGAAAGGGCGGGTGCTGTTCGACTCCGGCCTGCACGCCGCCACGCTCGAGGATCCGGCGGGCTACGTCGGCGAGATGCTGGCGCGCTACCACACGTTCCATTTCCATCCGGGCGAGGAGATCGCTGCGCGGCTGGTGTCGATCGGCGTGTCGCCCGATGAGATCGACATCGTGATCAATTCGCACCTCCACTTCGATCACTGCGGCGGCAACGCTCAGCTGCCCAATGCGGATATCCTTATCCAGAGCCGCGAGCTCGACCACGCCCGCGCCGTCGAGAGTTCGCGAGGCTACCTGCTGAGCGACTGGGACACCGGCCAGCGCGTCCGGGCGATCGAAGGGGAGTACGACGTGTTCGGCGACGGCGCGGTGGTCTGCCTGCCGACCTACGGGCACACGCCGGGCCATCAGTCATTGCGGGTGAGGACGGAGTCCGGCGGCGAGTTCGTGCTTTGCGGCGACGCCTGCTACCTCCGGGACTCGCTCGAACAGATGCGCACGCCGGGCGTCATCGCGGACAAGGAGGCGGCGCTGGCCGTGTTCCACCGCCTGCGCGAGATGCAGGCGCGCGGCGTCAAGATCATGTACGGCCACGATCCCGAGTTCTGGAAGTCCGTGCCGCAGGCGCCGGTCCGGCTCGGATGAGCGCCTAGCGCAAGGCGCTCCGCCTTAAGCCGCCGTGCGGGTGATCCGGGTGATGCGCCGCAGGAAGCTGGCGACATAGCCGACCTGGCGGCGCATGAAGCTGGTGGAGATATGCATCGCCTCGCGCGGTGAGACCGTGAACGCAGGGCCGACGGAGTCGGCCACCGCCGCGCCGCGCTGGCCGATCGGCTTGGCCTCGCCGATGGTGGTGTCGATCGCCGTCTGGTGCTCGATCTCCGAGTTCAGCTCGGCGCCGGTCAGCACCACCATCCCGGTCATCCACAGCCACAGCATGTACGCCACCATTGCGCCCAGCGAGCCGTAGGTGACGCCGAAATGGGCGACGTTGTTGACCCACCAGGAGAAGCCCAGCGACACCGCCAGCCAGATCGTGGCCGCAAGCACGCCGCCGAACACCACCCAGCGCCACTGCGCGTGCCGGCGGCTGGGGCCGTAGCGGTAGAGCAGGCAGAATGCGGTGATCGACGTCAGATAGACCGTCAGCCAGCGGATCGGCCCCCACCAGGCGCCGAAGCGATGCAGGCCCAGCGTCCGGAAGAACACCGGCGCCGCCAGCACCATGCCGGCGATGAAGGCCAGGAACACCAGAGCCAGCAGCGTCGCCACGTAGGTGACGAAGCTGCGGCGCACGTAATCGCGCTTCTCGGTTTCGTTGAAACTGATGTTGAGCCCGTCGAACAGGGCCTTCATGCCGGCATTGGCGCTCCAGACCGAGAGCAGGGTCGAGATCACGAAGGCGGCGCTCAAGGTGGCGTGGCGCTGGCTCGCCAGCCGCAGCATCTGGTTGGTGATCAGGTTGACGGCGTCGCTCGGCAGCAGCGTCGACAGATGCGACAGCTGCCGCTCCACCGTGCCGATGTCGGAGAACAAACCGTAGAGCGAGACGAACGATGCGATCGCCGGAAAGGTCGCCAGCAGCAGGTAGAACGTGACCCCGCCCGACAGCGCGGTGAGCCGGTTTCGCCCCACCTCGCGATAGGTGCGCCACAGGATGTCCTTCCAGCCCAGCGGGGGTATCCCCAGCGGTGAGGTGGCGCAGCGGCCGCGGCCGGGCTCGCAGGCGTCGAGCTCGGCGGGGGTCATGGGGCGCGGCGCGGTCTCGATCTCAGGCTTCTTCTTGCGCAGGCGCTGGGCCAGCGTCGCGACGGCCATCGCCGCCATGGCGACCCAGGGCGCCAGGTGGTAGGGCGTCTTGCCGCGGGTGCGGCCTTCGCCCGCCGTCGGATCGCTCATGCCAACGCTCACCTTGCGCCAACGCTTGAGTTTCGCCGTCCGGCCCGGCAGGGGAGCGCCATGACCGCCGCTATCTCCGCGCTTTTCCGGCATCCGATCAAGGGGTTCACGCCGGAAAAGGTTAAGCTTGCCGAGCTTTCCGAGGGAAAAGCCTTCCCGGGCGACCGGCTTTTCGCCCTCGAGGATGGCCCGTGCGGCTTCGATCCAGTCAATCCGCGGTTCATTCCCAAGCAGCGGTTCGCGGTCCTCGCCAAGATCGCGGCGGTCGCGAGGGCCAGAACGCGGCTTGACGACGCCACGGGGCTCTTCCATGCCGAGGCCGAGGGCCAGCAGCCCTACGTCGGCCAACTCGGCGAGCCAGCGGGCCGCGCGGCCTTCGCGGAATGGATGAGCGAGCTGCTCGGCGAGGCGGCCGAGGGCCCCCTTCGGTTGATCGACGGCGTCGGCCACCGGTTTCTCGATCATCCGTTGGGCCACGTGTCGATCATCAACCTGGCGAGCGTCCGTGATCTGGGGGAACGGCTGGGCAAGTCGCTCGATCCGCTGAGGTTCCGCGCCAACCTATACGTTGAAGGGTGGCCCGCGTGGGCGGAAAATGACTGGACCAGTCGTCGCATCGACCTGGGCGAGGTGCAAACCGAGGTGTTCAAGCCGATCATCCGCTGCGCTGCGCCTGGCGTCGACCCCGCCACCGCGATCCGCGACCTCGATATTCCCGCCGAATTATTTCGCCTCTATGGCCATCCGCATTGCGGGATCTATGTGCAGGTGAAGCACGGCGGGGTGGTGAAGGAAGGGGATGCGGTCTCCATCCCTCCCCCTTAGGAACGTCGCCCCTCGCTGAAGGAGAGCGATCGCACAGTTCCCCTCCCCCTTGCGGGGAGGGGTCAGGGGTGGGGGCGCCAGCTGGATGCCAGCCGAGAGGTCTGCGAGGCGCCTATGCGGCCGACGCTGAGCTGACACCCCCATCCCCGGCCCTTCCCCGCAAGGGGGAAAGGAGACGGCGCCCCAACCGGAGGGAGATGTCTTGCCAGAGCTTCAAGGGGGAGGGGAGTTCAAGGCCTTGTCGATCAGCGCGATCGTCTCGGCCAGGCCGAAGATCGCCGCGAAGGAGCCGAAGCGCGGCCCTTGGCTCTGGCCGAGCAGCACCTCGTACAGCGCCTGGAACCAGGCGCGCAGCGGTTCGAACCCGGCGGTCTTGCCGGCCTCGTAGACCTGGTTCTGGATCGCCTCGGCGTCCTTGCAGTCCGCCGGCAGCGCCCGCAGCCGCGCTGCCAGATCGGCGAAGGCGGCCCGTTCCGTCTCCGTGGCCGCGCGGAACTTCTTCGCCGGCAGCACGAAGTCCTCGTAGTAGTTGATCGCGTAGTCGGCAAGGCGGTCGAGCATCGGCTCGCTCTGCGGACTCGCGCCCGGCAGGTAGCGCGAGAGGAAGCCCCACAGGATCGCCTTGTCGGAGGCGTTGGCGGCCGAGACCACGTTGAGCAGCAGCGAGAACGACACCGGCGAGCCCTTCGCGGGCGGGTTGCCGCCGTGCACGCTCCAGACCGGGCTATCCAGCGGATTGGCCGCGTTGGCGCCCTCCGCCTTCAGCCGGTTGTAGGCGTCGAGATGCTGCAGGTATTCGTCCGCCGCCTTCGGGATCACGTCGAAATAGAGCCGCTTGGCCGACTTCGGTGAGGTGAACATGTAGTAGGCGAGGCTCTCGGGCGCGCCATAGCGCAGCCACTCCTCCATGGTCAGTCCGTTGCCCTTCGACTTGGAGATCTTCTGGTTCTGCTCGTCCATGAAGAGCTCGTAGGTGAAGGTCTCCGGCGGCTCGCCGCCCAGCGCCTGGCAGATGCGGGTTGAGACGCGGATCGAGTCGACCAGGTCCTTGCCCGACATCTCGTAGTCGACCCCAAGTGCGACCCACCGGGCCGCCCAGTCCGGCCGCCACTGCAGCTTCACATAGCCGCCAGTCACCGGGACCTCGGTCAGGGTCCCGTCCTCGTCCGGGAAGACGATGGTGCCGCGGTCGACGTTCCGCTCCAGCGTCGGCGCCTGCAGCACGCGCCCGCTCTTCGGGCTGATCGGCAGGAACGGCGAGTAGGTGGCGCGGCGTTCGTCGCCGAGCGTCGGCAGCATGATCGCCTGCACCTCGTCGAACCGCTCGAGTACGGTGCGCAGGACGGCGTCGTAGCGTCCCGAGCGATAGTTCTCGGTCGCCGATACGAACTCGTAGTCGAACCCGAAACTGTCGAAGAAGGCGCGGGCGCGGGCGTTGTTGTGCGCGCCGAAGCTCGCATGCTCGCCGAAGGGATCGCGCACGCTGGTGACCGGCTTGTCGCGGTCTTCCTCGAGCATCGCGCGGTTGGGCACGTTGTCGGGGATCTTACGCAGGCCGTCCATGTCGTCGGAGACGACCAGCAGCCGGGTCGGGATGGCGTCGTCGGTGAGCGCGCGGAAGGCGGCGCGCACCATCGTCGGCCGAGCCGCCTCGCCAAAGGTGCCCAGGTGCGGAAGGCCGGAGGCGCCGTAGCCGCACATGAACACCACGGGCCGCGCCAGCGCCGGCAGCGTGTCGATCGCCTCGCGCACCTTGCCGGCCTCGAACAGCGTCGCCGCCAGGTCGCGTTCGGCGTCGTCGAGACGCACGCGCAGCAGCCGCGCCAGGATGTTGCGCGCCTCGGCAAAGGTCCAGGGGCGCGCCTCGCGCGCCAGATGGGTCAGGCCTTGAAGCATGGGGCGAGCGGCGTAATGGGTGGGCCCGCCAGGGTCAATGCCGGCCCGGTGCGTTCTTGATGGGCGCGTGCTGCGGAGGTTGAGCTTGGCGCAGGAACGACCTTACGGGGCCTGGGCCTCGCCGATCACGGCCGCCAGCCTGGCCGAAGGCGCGATCGGCCTTGCCGATCTGCGGGTGGCGGACGGCAAGCTTTACTGGCTCGAGACCCGCCCGGCCGAGGGCGGTCGGCTGGTGATCATGACCTCCGAGGACGGCGAGATTCGCCAGCTGACGCCGGAGGGCTTCAACGCCCGCACCCGCGTCCACGAATACGGCGGCGCGCCCTACGTCGTCGCTCCGGGCGGCGTCTGGTTCAGCCATTTCAGGGACCAGAAGCTCTACTGGCAGGCTTGGGGCGCCGCGCCGGAGGCGCTGACGCCGGACGGCTACCGCTACGCCGACGCCGTGCCGCTGCCGGGTGGCGGCCTGATTGCGGTGCGCGAGGACCACACCGATCCGGCTAATGTCCGCAACGCCGTCGTGCGGCTTTCAGGCACGGCTGGCGCCGGCCAGGTCCTCTACGGCGAGGCCGACTTCGTCGCCTATCCGCGCCTGAGCCCCGACGGCAAGCGCCTGGCCTGGATCGCCTGGGACTTCCCGGCGATGCCGTGGGATCAGACCCGGCTCTATGTCGCCGACCTCGGCGACGTGGCGCTGGGCGAGACCCAGCAGGTCGCCGGCGGCGACGGCGTCTCCGTGATCGAGCCGCAGTGGGGCGCCGACGGAACGCTGACCTGGCTGTCGGACGAGAGCGGGTTCTGGAACCTCTACGACAACCGCGACGGCGCGCCGCGGCCGATCCTGCCGCGCCGGGCCGAGTTCGGCGGCCCGCTCTGGCAGCTCGGCCAGGCCAACTACGCGCGAATGGATGACGGCCGCATCGTCGCGGCCGCTCGGGAGGCCGGCGGCGAGACGCTGCTGGCGGTCGATCCGATCGCCTCGGCCGCCAGGCCGATCGCCCTGCCGTTCCTGGCCCTCAGCTCGATCCAGGCGCTGGACCGCCAGCGCATCGCCGCCATCGCCTATTCCGCGACCGAAAGCGCGTCGGTGGTGGTGGTCGACATCGCGAGCGGGGCCGTCGAGGTCGTCCGACGCCCGTCGCCGGCCACGGTCCCCCCAGCCTGCATCGCGCCGCTCGAGGCGATCAGCTTTCCGAGCGCGGGCGGCCGCACGGCCCACGCGCTCTACTATCCGCCGACCAACGCCGGCTTCGCCGCGCCGCCGGGCGACAAACCGCCGCTGATCGTGCAGGCGCACGGCGGGCCGACGTCGGAGGCCTCCGGCGCCTTCAGTCTCTCCACTCAGTTCTGGACCAGTCGCGGCTTCGCCCTGGTCGACGTCGACTATGGGGGATCGTCCGGCTACGGCCGCGCGTATCGCCAGCTGCTCGATGGCCAGTGGGGCGTCGTCGACGTTGAGGACGTGATCGCCGCGGCCCGCTATCTGGCGGCAGCCGGGCGCGTTGACCCGAAGCGGATCGCCATCCACGGCGGCAGCGCCGGCGGCTTTACCGTGCTGGCCGCGCTCAGCCAAAGCGACGTCTTCTCCGCCGGCGGCGACTTCTACGGCGTCGCCGACCTGGAGGCGCTGGCCCGCGACACCCACAAGTTCGAGAGCCGCTACCTTGACGGCCTGATCGGGCCGTGGCCGGCGGCGAAGGCGATCTACGACGCGCGCTCGCCGATCAACCACCTGGACGGCTTCTCCGCGCCGTTGATCATCCTGCAGGGCGCGGAAGATCCGGTCGTGCCGCCCAACCAGGCCCACATGATCCGCGACGCGCTGAGGGCCAAGGGCGTGCCGGTCGCCTATCTGGAGTTTCCCGGCGAAGGCCATGGCTTCCGCCGCGCCGAGAACATGATCCGCGCCAAGGAGGCCGAGCTCTACTTCTACGGCAAGGTGTTCGGCTTCGAGCCCGCGGACACGTTGGCGCCGCTGGAGATCGAGAACCTGGCCGGGTGATCCGATCCTGAAACATCGCGAGCGCCGCAGGCGCTCTAAAGTGTAACCGCAGAGGTCGCGGAGGAGACGCAGAGGACGCGGAGAAGGGCACAGTTCCTCTGCGAACTCTGCGCCATCTCTGCGATCTCTGCGGTTATACTTTGCTGCGCCTACGGCGCGCTCGGCCCCGCCTAACTGATCACACCCTTGCCGCCGCTCAGCAGGAAGTGGCCGCGCATGGTCGCCACCGGAGCCGTCTCGTAGGATTGCCACGCGACAGCGCGGACGTGGGCGACGCGGCGGCCGAGGCGGATGATCTCGGCGCGGGCGTGGGTGTCCTGGGCCCGGGCCGAGCGCAGGTAGTCGATCGTGGTGTCGATCGTCCGCGGCGCCCCGCCGTCCGTATGAAGGGACAGCTGGGCCAGCGCGGTCAGTTCGAGGAACGCGGCCACCACGCCGCCGTGCAGCGCCGGCAGGAGCGGGTTGCCGATCAGGTGCTGCGAGAACGGCAGCAGCGCCCGCAGCACCGTCCCGTCGATCTCGGCGCGGAAGCCCAGGAACCGGGCGTAGGGCCAGTCGAGCAGGGGAGACGCGAGCTTAGGAACTTCGAGCTCGCTCACGCCACCGCCAGCGCGCTGGAGATCATGAACGCGGCCTGGGCGATCGCCACCGGGTCGTCGGGGTCGGTCTCGAAGGCGACGCCGCGCACGAACGCTACCTCGCCGTTGATCCTCAGGCATTCGGCCCTGCCGGTGACGCTGAGGCCGGCTTTGGCCGGCCGCACGTAGTCGATGCGGAAGTCCAGCGTCGCCATCGCCCCCATCCGCAGGTCGCGTCCCTCCAGCTCGGCCCGCTCGCGCAGCGCCGCGCCGATGGCGAAGCCGCAGGCCTGGTCGAGCAGGGTGACGATGACGCCGTCGGACAGCCCGCCCAGCGCCGGGTCGCCGACCAGGTCGTCGCGGAACGGCACGCGCATGACATCACCGCCGGGCCCGGCGACGAACTCGACGCCGAGCGCCAGCGACTGCGGCGTGCCGCGCGACATCTCTGGGCCGGTGGGCGGCGCGAACGTCTCAGTCATGTCCAGACTTATAGGGTGCTGACGTCGCGTGACGGAACCCGCGCCTATATCTGCGAGCGTGATCCGACCCGAAACACTCGTCTGCCCGCGGCTCGACGGGCTCTACTGCCCGCCCGGCGACTTCTACATCGACCCGGTGCGGCCGGTGGCGCGCGCGGTGATCACCCACGGCCACGCCGACCACGCCCGCGCCGGCCACGAGGCCGTGGCCGCGACCCCCGAAACCCTGGCGATCATGGCCGTGCGCTACGGCGAGGGCTTCGCCGGCGCGGTGCGCGCCATGGCCTACGGCGAGACCATCGAGCGCGACGGGGTCGCGGTGACGCTGGTCCCGGCCGGTCATGTGCTCGGCTCGGCGCAGGTGGTGGTGCGCTGGAAGGGCATGACAGTGGTCGTCAGCGGCGACTACAAGCGCCGGCGCGACCCGACCTGCCCGCCGTTCGAGCCCGTCCCCTGCGACGTCTTCGTCACCGAGGCCACCTTCGGGCTTCCGGTGTTCCGTCATCCGGACGACGCGGGCGAAGTGCGCAAGGTGTTGCGCTCGCTCGAGCAGTTCCCCGAGCGCACCCACCTGATCGGCGCCTATGCGCTCGGAAAGGCACAGCGGGTGATCTGCCTGCTGCGCGAGGCCGGCTGGGATCGCCCCATCTTCGTCCACGGCGCGTTCGAGCGCTTGAACGCGCTCTATGGGGAGTTCGGCGTCGACCTCGGCCCGCTGGCGCCGGCTACCGACGACGCCAGAAAGTCCGATTTCGCCGGCGAGATCGTCATCGCCCCGCCGGGCTCGCTCGCCGACCGCTGGACCCGCCGCTTCGCCGATCCGGTCGACGCCTTCGCCTCAGGCTGGATGCGGGTCAGGGCCAGGGCCCGCCAGCGCGGCGTCGAGCTGCCGCTGGTGATCTCCGACCACGCCGACTGGGGCGAACTCACGGGCACCCTGGCCGAGCTGGCGCCGGGCGAGGTCTGGATCACCCACGGCCGGGAGGAAGCGCTGGCGCGCTGGTGCGAACTCAACGGTCAGCCGGCCCGGGCGCTGGCGATCGTGGGCTACGAGGACGAGGAGGACTGAGGGCGAAGATTGACGCGTTGTCACGTGCGGCGATCACGGGGTTGTGATCACATATCACAGTTCCGTGAATGAACCGGAGAGGTCATCGTGATGAACCGCACGCTTCCCACCGCCGCCGCCGCCGTCGCCATCGCCGCCTTGAGCCTCGCAGCCTGCAAGAAGAGCGAGCTGATGGCGCCGCCGCCGAAACCGCCGCCGGCCTCGAGCCGCGACGCCAACGCCGCGATGGCCAAGTCGTCACCCCAGGACGCCGCGACCGCGACCTCGCCGACGGATCAGGTAGCTGAGGCGCCGCCATCACCCCAGGCGCCGATGCTTGCGATGGCCTATCGGCTTGGCCTCGCCGTTCCGGCCGCCCAGGTGCGGCCCTTGATGGAGAGCCACCAGGAGGCGTGCGAGCGCGCCGGGACCGACCAGTGCCAGGTGATGGCCGCCAGCGCCGACGCTGAGCACGGCGACCGGGCAACCGCCTCGCTAACGCTGCGGGCCACGCCGGCTTGGGTGCGGCTGTTCCGCGACCGCGCCGAGGCCGACGCCAAGGACCTCGGCGGCAAGATCGAGGTCTCGGGCGCCGAGGGCGACGACCTGTCGACCCAGATCGCCGACACCGACGCCGCCCAGCAGGCCAGGGCCGCCGAGCGCGCGCGGCTGACCGAGCTGATGCGTCGCCATACGCGCAGCCTCGAAGACACCTTGCAGGTCGAGCAGGAGATCACCCGCGTCCAGGGCGAGATGGATCAGGCGTCGTCGGAGCTGGCGGCGTGGCAGAACCGCATCGTCATGCAGACGGTGACCATCTCCTACGAATCGACCGCGATGGCCGCGCCGGAGGGCGACGCCGCCCCGCTGGCGTCCGCGGCGCGCAGCTTCCTCGGCAACGTCTTCGAGGTGTTGGCCGGGCTGCTGACGCTGGCCTCGTTCCTGCTGCCGTTCGCGCTGGTCGGCGCGCCGATCGCCTGGCTGGTCGCCCGCCGCCGCAAGCCGGCGCCGGAAACCCCGGCGCCGGCGGAGTAGCACGGCTAAGCCGCCCGCAGCTGGCCGGCGGCTTCCAGTGCGCCCTTGAGCGCCTTCTCGCGTTGCTCGGGGCCGATCTGGACGCCGTCGGCGGCGATGAACTCGAGGTCGGTGACACCGATGAAGCCGAACACGGTGCGCAGGTAGCTCTCGAGGTGCTCGGCGGCGGCGTGCGCGCCGTCGTAGACGTTGCCTCGGGAGATGGCGACGATGACGCGTTTGCCGGCGGCGAGGCCGATGACGCCATTGGGGCCATAGGTGAAGGTCTTGCGCGCGATCAGGATGCGATCGACCCAGGCCTTCAGCTGGGTCGGCAGGGTGAAGTTGTACATCGGCGCGCCGATCACCACGATGTCGGCGGCGAGGAACTCTTCCAGCGCAGCCTGGGCGGCCAGATGTTCTTCCTGAATATGGGCCGGCACCGCCGCACCCTGCCCCGCCGCGAGATGCAGGCCGGTCAGATGCGGCAGCGGGTTGGCGGCGAGGTCGCGGTAGGTCACGTCGAGGGCCGGATCGGCGGCACGGAGCCGCTCGACGATGGCGGCGGAGACCTTGCGGCTGACCGAGTTGTCGCCGAGCACGCTGGCGTCGATGTGGAGGAGGTTCATGAGAGGTTGCCTTCAGGTATATAAAAGTGACCAGGTCTAGATGGGTGACTGTTGCGCCCGCCCGCAAGAAGGCACATCTGGGGTACTGGAGCACACGCAAGTGACCGTCATCGACCGCCCGCACATCAACCCCGAGTCCGCCGATTGCCGGGCCGTCAACACTGTGTTGGCGCGCATCGGCGACAAGTGGAGCGTGCTGATCGTCGGCATGCTCGGCGACGGGCCCAAACGCTTCAACGAGATCAAGCGCATGGTCGGCGGCATCTCGCAACGGATGCTGACGCTCACGCTGCGCGGGCTGGAGCGCGACGGCCTCGTCACCCGCACCGTCTTCCCCACCGTGCCGCCCAGGGTCGACTACGAGCTGACCGCGCTCGGCCGCTCGCTCTGGCGACCGGTCGAAGAGCTTGGCGCCTGGGCGCGGGCGAACCAGGCTGAGATCGAGGCCGCGCGGCGCCGGTTCGACGCGCGTCCCGACGCCGGGTGACCGACGGCGGATGCGCGCGTTTGCCCGCCTGCTCGACCGCCTCTCGCTGACCCAGGGGCGCAACGCCAAGGCGACCCTGGTCCGCGACTTCCTGAAAGAGACCCCCGACCCCGACCGCGGCTGGGCGCTGGCCGCCCTGACCGGCGCGCTGAGCTTCGACGCCGCCAAGCCCGCGGCGATCCGCAAGGCGGTGGAAAGCCGGATGGACCCGGTGCTGTTCGGCTGGTCCTACGACTTCGTCGGCGACCTGGCCGAGACCGTCGCCCTGGTGTGGCCGGCCACCCCCGGCGCCAATCGCGAGCCGGAGCTCTCCGAGGTGGTCGATGCGCTGCGGACTGCGGCCCGCAGCGAAGTCCAGGGCCTGATCGAGGGCTGGCTGGATGCGCTGGACGCCGACGGCCGCTGGGCGCTGCTGAAGCTGCTGACTGGCGGCCTGCGCGTCGGGCTTTCCGCGCGCCTCGCCAAGCAAGCCGCCGCGGACATCGCCAAGATCGATGGGGCCGGCGTCGACGTCGCCGAGGTCGAGGAGGTCTGGCATGTGCTGGCGCCGCCTTACGAGGACCTGTTCGCCTGGCTGGAGGGCCGCTCGGAGCGGCCGTCGCCCGACGCGCCGGGACGCTTCCGGCCGGTGATGCTGGCCCAGGCGCTCGACGAGGCGGTCGACTTCGCCAAACTCGATCCGGCCGACTACGCCGCCGAGTGGAAGTGGGACGGCATCCGCGTGCAGGCGGTGAGCGAGCGCGGCCAGACGCGGCTGTGGAGCCGTACCGGCGAGGACGTCTCGGCCGCCTTCCCCGACGTGGTCGGCGCGCTCAACTTCGAGGGCGTGATCGACGGCGAGCTCTTGGTGCTGCGCGGCGGCCACGTCGCGCCGTTCGGTGACCTGCAGCAGCGGCTCAACCGCAAGGCCGCCGACGCCAAGCTCATGGCCGCCTATCCCGCCGGCATCCGCGCCTATGACCTGCTGCTGGACGGCGAGGACGACCTGCGCCAGCGGCCGTTTCGTGAGCGGCGCGCGCGGCTCGAAGCCTTCGTCGGCCGCTCGCGCTCGCCCCGGATCGACCTCTCGCCGGTGCAGCCGTTCGCGACCTGGGCGGAGCTGGCGGCCCTGCGCGCCGAGCCGCCGCCGGGCGATCCGGCTCAAGCCGAGGGGCTCATGCTCAAGCGTTGGGACTCGATCTACGAGGCGGGCCGGCCGAAGGGGCCGTGGTTCAAGTGGAAGCGCGACCCGCACCTGATCGACGCGGTGCTGATGTACGCCCAGCGCGGCCACGGCAAGCGCTCGAGCTTCTACTCCGACTACACCTTCGGGGTCTGGCGCGAAGACGAGGCGGGCCAGCGCGGACTGACGCCGGTCGGCAAGGCCTATTTCGGTTTCACCGACGAGGAGCTGAAGCTGCTCGACAAGTTCGTGCGCGACAACACCACCGACCGCTTCGGCCCGGTGCGCCAGGTGCGCGCCGACCGCGATTTCGGTCTGGTGCTGGAGGTAGCGTTCGAGGGCCTGCAGCGCTCGACCCGGCACCGAAGCGGCGTCGCCATGCGCTTCCCGCGCATCAACCGCATCCGCTGGGATAAGCCGTCCCGCGAGGCCGACGAACTGGCGACGCTGGAGGCGATGCTGGCGCGAGGCGGCTAAGCGGCTGAAAATCCCCAACGATCGGTCATGGCCGGCCTTTGTGCCGGCCATCCATGCACACCCGGCATGCCGTGGCCGCGCCCGGCGCGGCCACCCACAGGCCCGCGTTCATGGATCTCCGGGACTTTCGCCCGGCGATGACCGGATGAGGCGGAACTTGGCGGCCGATCCCTACCCGTTATAGCCGCGCACCGCCTCGATGATGTGGTCCTGCACTTCGTGGGTCAGGTAGGCGTGCATCGGCAGGGCCAGAACGCGCATGGCCTTGGCCTCGGACACCGGAAGGCCGCCAGGGCCGATCGGGAAGCAGGCGTAAGGCGCCTGGCGGTGCATCGGCACCGGATAATAGACCGCGGTCGGCACGCCCAGCGCCTTCAGGTGTGCGGCCAGGCCGTCGCGGTCGTGGTGCTCGATCACGTACTGCGCCCAGGTCGAGACGCCGCCGGCGATCACCTTGGGCGTCGACAGCACGTGGCCGGCGAGGCCGCAGGCGTAGCGGTTGGCGGCCAGCTGGCGGTACTCGATCTCCTCGGCGAACACAGCCAGCTTCTCGATCAGGATCGCCGCCTGCAGCGTGTCCAGCCGCGAGTTCATGCCGACGCGCATGTTGAGATACTTGGGGTCGTGCGGCAGCGGGTGGCCGTTGATGTCGCTCTTCACAGCCTTGCCGTGCACGCGCAGCGAGTCCATCCGCTCGAACAGCGCCGCATCGTCGGTCAGCACCGCGCCGCCGTCGCCGTAGCCGCCGAGTGGCTTGGCCGGGAAGAAGCTGGTGGTGGCCGCATCGGCCCATTTCACCGGATGCTCGCCCTGCAGAGTGCAGCCGAAGCCCTGCGCGGAGTCGGCGATCAGCTTCAGGCCATGACGGCGGCAGATCTCGGCGAGGCGCGGATAGTCCGCCGGCTGGCCGAACAGGTCGACCGCGATCACCGCGGCGGGACGCAACTCGCCCTTGGCCTTCACCGCCTCGATGGCGGCTTCGAGGTGCGCCGGATCGATGTTGTAGGTGTCGGGCAGGATGTCGATGAATACCGGCGTCGCGCCGGTCCAGGGGATCACCTCGGGCGTAGCCGCGAAGGTGAACGAAGGGCAGAACACGGCGTCGCCCGGCCCGATGTCCCAGGCCATCAGCGGCAGCGCGAGCGCGTCGGTGCCGTTGCCGCAGGAAAGCGCATGGCCGGCGCGGCCGAACCCGGCCAGCTGTTCTTCGAACGCACGCACCTCCGGCCCCATCACGTAGCCGCCGTGCGCCAGCACCTTCTGGATCGCCGCATCGATCCGGGGCCGAAGCCGAGCCTGCTGGGCCGCGAGGTCGATAAAAGGGATCATGGCGCCGTCGAACTGTGAAGGTCTGCGCCCGCAGATAGGGCGCTTCGCGGGGGGCGACGACACAATCTCCGTAACCGACTGTTTCGCTTTCGGTTGTGCGCCACTTTGAAGTCACACGGCTGGCGCCATAGACTGTCCGGTAAATGACAGAAGCACGCCCCTCCGCGGCCCAGCGCGCCACCCAGCCGGATCTCTCAGACCACAGCGCCTCGGCGTTGCGCACGGTCGACGCCGAGATCAACGGCCTCAACGCCCTGGCGGCGGCGCTGCAGACCACTCTGCGCGCCACCTTCGACGAGGCGGTCGAAGCGATGCTCGCCGCCGAGGGCCGCATCGTCGTGACCGGCATGGGCAAGAGCGGCCACATCGCCCGCAAGGTCACCGCGACCCTGGCCTCGACCGGCACGCCGGCCTTTTTCCTGCACCCGGCGGAGGCCAGCCACGGCGACCTCGGCATGATCGGCCAGGGCGACGTGGTGCTGGCGTTCTCCTGGTCCGGCGAGACGCCGGAGCTGCGCGACGTGATCCACTACTGCAAGCGCTTCAATATCAAGCTCATCGCGGTCGCATCCGGGGAGAAGAGCGCGCTGGTGAAGGCCGCCACCCTGGCTTTCGTGCTGCCGGCGGCCGAGGAAGCCTGCCCCAATCGCCTGGCGCCGACGACCTCGACCACCATGCAGCTCGCGCTCGGCGACGCCATCGCCATGGCGCTGCTTGAGGCGCGCGGCTTCTCGGCGCGCGACTTCAAGGCCATCCACCCCGGCGGCAAGCTCGGCGCGCAGCTCCTGACCATGCGTGATCTGATGGGAGTCGGCGCCGCGGTGCCCAAGGTCGGCGAACGCGCCACCTTCGCCGAGGCGATCGACGTGATCACCGCCAACGTCTGGTACGGCGGCGTCGCGGTGGTCGACGACGCCGGGCGGCTGGTTGGCGCGCTGACCGACGGCGACGTGCGCCGGGCGCTCGGCAAGGCCGATCTCACCTCGCCGGTCGCCGAGCACATGACCCGCACGCCGATCTTCGTCGAGCCGGACTTGCTGGCCGGCGAGGCGCTCAGAATGATGAACGAACGCGAGCGGCCGATCATGCTGCTGTTCGTCTGCGAGAACGGCCGCCTGGTCGGCGCCGCTCACATGCACGACTTCCTGCGCGCCGGGATCGCCTGATCCGCCCGCGGCTCAGGGGGCCATTTCGGGGTGCTGCGGCAAACCGTCGTCGAGGCAGACCCACGCCACCTTGAAGTCGACGAACATGTGACATTCCGGCGGCAGCGCGTCTGGATCGTCGAACAGCGCGATCGGCAAAGCGATGCGCTGCGCCTCCGGGCGTTCGGCCAGCACCCGGGTTCCGCAAACCGGGCAGAACACCCGCCACAGCTTCGCGGACGACGGGTAGCGCTCGGTCCGACCCGTCACGGCGACCTGCTGCATCGGATAGAGCGCGCGGGCGAAGAACGGCGAGGCCATCGCCTTCTGGCACAGCCGGCAGTGGCAGATGCGAACGTTGGTCGGCGCGCCGCGGGCGGAGAAACGCACTGCGCCGCAGAGGCATCCGCCCTCCCTGACGACCTCTTCGGACATCGTTTGCCGCTCCTGTTGTTGCGCCGCAGCGCTGGACGACCCGGGGCGACGGTCTTACATCGCGGCCATGTCCGGCAAGACCCTCTACGACAAGATCTGGGACGCGCACCTCGTCTCGGCCGACGCCAACGGCGAAGCGGTGATCTACATCGACCTCCACCTGATCCACGAGGTGACCACGCCGCAGGCGTTCGCGGGGCTCAAGGCCGCGCACCGCGGCGTGCGCCGGCCGGACCGCACCCTCGCCGTCGCCGACCACAACGTGCCGACCGAAGGCCAGGCGCTGGGCGTCGCCGCCGTCGCCGACGAGGAGGCGCGGCTGCAGCTCCAGACGCTGGAGCGCAACGTCGCGGCGCACGGCATCGAGTTCTTCCCGATGGGCGATATTCGGAACGGGATCGTCCACGTGGTCGGACCCGAGCAGGGCCGCACCCAGCCCGGCATGACCGTCGTCTGCGGCGACAGCCACACCTCCACCCACGGCGCGTTCGGCGCGCTGGCCCAGGGCATCGGCACCTCGGAAGTCGAGCACGTGCTGGCGACCCAGACCCTGCGTCAGCAGAAGTCGAAGAACCTGCGCGTCACCTTCACCGGCCAGCCGCAGCCTGGCGTCGGGGCCAAGGACTATGCGCTGGCGCTGATCGGCCAGATCGGCACGGCCGGCGGCACAGGGTACGTCATCGAATACGCCGGCGAGGCGGTCCGCGCGCTCTCCATGGAAGCGCGGATGACGCTCTGCAACATGACCATCGAGGGCGGCGCGCGGGCCGGCCTGGTCGCGCCCGACGAGACCACCTTCGCCTACATCGTGGGCCGTCCGGCCGCGCCGAAGGGCGGGGCCTGGGAGATGGCGCTCGCCTATTGGAAGACGTTCTCCTCCGATGCGGACGCGCGGTTCGACCGCGAGATCGAAGTCGACGTCGGGTCGCTCTCGCCGATGGTGACCTGGGGCACCAGCCCCGAGGATGTGGTCGCCATCGATGGTGTGGTCCCGGATCCCGCGGGCCTCGACGAGGCAAAGGCCGTGCAGGTGCGCCGCATGCTCGACTACATGGGCCTCGAGCCTGGGCAGCGGATCGCCGACGCCAGGATCGACCGCGTCTTCATCGGTTCGTGCACCAACAGCCGCATCGAGGACCTGCGCACGGCCGCCGCGATCGCTCAGAAGGCGGTGGACGCGGGCCGCAGGGTGGCGCCGCATGTGACGGCTATGGTGGTGCCGGGCTCGGGCTTGGTGAAGGAGCAGGCCGAGGCCGAGGGGCTCGATGAGGTGTTCCGCGCCGCCGGCTTCGACTGGCGCGAGCCCGGCTGCTCGATGTGTCTGGGCATGAACCCCGACCGGCTGGCCCCCGGCGAGCGCTGCGCCTCGACCTCCAACCGCAACTTCGAAGGCCGCCAGGGTCGCGGCGGGCGCACCCACCTGATGAGCCCCGCCATGGCCGCCTCCGCCGCTTTTGCGGGACATATTGCGGACGTCAGGGACTTCCTGTGATCGAAGCCCTGAACCATGTCGCGATCGCCGTGAAGGATCTCGACCGCGCCGCCAGCGCCTTCGGTGCGCTGCTCGGGCGGCGGGCGGATTGGCGCGAGGAGGCGGCGGGCGCGCGCCACACCTGGTTTCAGCTCGCCAACATGGCGATCGACCTGGTGCAGGCAGATGGTCCTGGCGAGAGCGGCGACCGCGTCCGCGCCCAGATCGAGGGCCACGGCGAGGGGCTCTGGGGCCTGGCGTTCGCCGTCTCCAACCTCGAGGAGACCAGCCGCATTCTCGGCCGCCGCGGCGCGCCAGTGGGCGATGCCGCGGCGCTGCTCTCCACCGACGCCTGGCGCCTGGCCTTCGTCGATCCGGCGGCGACCCACGGCGTCTCCATCGCGCTCGCCGAGCGCACCGGCCAGGTGCAGCTGAAGCCGGCCGCGGGCGACGCGGTGCAGGCGCTCGACCACGTGGTGATCAATACCCCCAACCCCGACCGCGCCGTCGCGCTCTACGGCGCCCGGCTCGGCCTCGACTTCCGGCTCGATCGCAGCAATCCGCAATGGGGCTCGCGGCTGATGTTCTTCCGCTGCGGCGGCGCCGTGGTCGAGATCGGCGCGCGGCTCGGCGGCGAGATCTCCAACGATCCGGACAGGCTCTCCGGCCTCGCCTGGCGGGTGACTGACCCGGAGGCCGCCCAGGCCCGCATCGCCAAGGCCGGCTTCGACGTCTCGGAAGTCCGCAGCGGCCGCAAGCCCGGCACCATGGTCTTCACCGTCCGCTCCGGCGTCCCCGGCGCCCCGACCCTGATGCTGAGCGCCGATCCGGCGAGCGAGGACGCCTGAGAACTTGACCAACTTGGTCAAACCGCCCATCTTTCGGGCATGAAGCAGGTCAATCTCTACGAGGCGAAGACCGACCTCTCTGCGCTGGTGGAACAGGCCGCCGCGGGCGAAGAGATCATCATCGCCAAGAACGGCAAGCCGAAAGCCAAGCTGGTGGCGATCGCCGAGCCGGACCAGCCGCGCAAGATGCAGGTCGGTATCTGGAATCACTACGGTTGGTCGCCGCCTGACAACTTCGACGACCCGGATCCGGAGATTGAGGAACTGTTCTACGGCGACGGCACGATTTGAACGGGGTCCTGTTCGACACCAATGCGCTCCTGTTCATGGTGTCGCGTTCGGATCGGTTGGCGGCCATCAGGGTCAACGCCCTGGAGCGGCGTGTGCGGGCGGTAAGCCAGGTCTGCGCGATCGAGATCGCTATCAAGCTGGGGCTGGGAAAACTGACCCTGCCGCCGCCGTTCCACACCAGCCTTGCTCATGCCTTTCACGACGCGGTCGCGTCCCTCGGGGCCGATGTGCTTCCAATTGAGATGTCTCACATCGAAGCGCTCAGCCATCTCCCGCTGCATCATCGCGATCCGTTCGACCGCCTCATCATCGCCCAGGCGCTGGCCGAGAACCTGACGGTCGTGACCCGCGATCGCTCTTTCGCCCTTTACCCGGGGCTGGATGTCTACGAAATCTGACCCATGCAGCCCTTCACCGATCTCCACGCCAAGGCAGCGCCCTTGGACATGGCCAACCTCGACACCGACCAGATCATCCCTAAGCAGTTCCTCAAGACGGTGGAGCGCAAGGGGCTGGGCAAGGGGTTGTTCTACGACCTGCGCTTCAACGCAGAAGGCAAGCCGCGGCCGGAATTCGTGCTCAACGATCCGCGCTACGCCGGCGCCGGGGTGCTGATCGCCGGCGACAACTTCGGCTGCGGCTCGAGTCGCGAACACGCGCCCTGGGCGCTGCTCGACTACGGGGTGCGCTGCGTGATCGCGCCAAGCTTCGCGGACATCTTCTACAACAACTGCTTCCAGAACGGCCTCCTGCCGGTGGCGCTGCCAGAGGACGCGGTGCGAGCGCTGATGGACGAGGCCAAGGGCGGCAACCACGTGTTCTCGGTCGATCTTCAGTCCCAGACCGTCACGTCGCCGTCGGGCAAGGCGTTCCGCTTCGAGATCGACGCGGCGCGTAAGGCCAAGCTGCTCGACGGCCTCGATGCGATCGGCGAGACGTTGCGCCACGCCGGCGACATCGACGTCTATGAGACCCGCCACGCGCTGACCGAGCCCTGGCTGCAACCGGCATGACGCTGATCGTCGCCGGCACGGTGCGCGTGCCGCCAGCCAGCCTCGACGGCCTGCGGCCGCACATGGCCACGATGGTGGCCGCGAGCCAGGCCGAGGACGGTTGCCTCGACTACAACTACGCCGAGGACGTCACCGAGCCGGGCCTGATCCGGGTGTTCGAGCGCTGGCGCGACCAGGCAGCGCTCGACGCCCACTTCAAGACGCCGCAGATGGCCAGCTGGCGCGCCGCCTGGCCGAGCTTCGGGGTTTCCGATCGCCGCCTCTTCGCCTACGAGGTCGCCTCGGAGCGCCCGCTCTGAATCCCTAGACAAGGCGGCCATGCCCAAGCTTCTGCTCCTGCCCGGCGACGGGATCGGTCCCGAGATCACCGACGAGGTCCGCCGCGTCGCCGAGCGGATCACCAACGACCTGACCATCGATCAGCGTCCGTTCGGCGGCGCCAGCCTCGACGCCCACGGCGTGCCGCTGACCGACGAGGCGCTGGCGGCGGCGAAGGCCTCCGACGCGGTGCTGATGGGCGCGGTCGGCGGGGCGGTCGGCGCCTCGCCCTGGGAGAAGGTTCCGCGCCACCTGCGGCCCGAGGCCGGGCTGCTGGCCCTGCGCTCCGGCATGCAGGTGTTCGCCAACCTGCGCCCGGCGATCTGCTACGGCCCGCTCGCCGACGCCTCCAGCCTGAAGCGCGAGGTGATCGAGGGGCTCGACCTGATGATCGTCCGTGAGCTGACGGGTGGGGTCTATTTCGGCCAGCCGCGCGGCGTCGAGGACCTGCCCGACGGCCAGCGGCGGGCGTTCGACACCCAGGTCTACACCACCCACGAGGTCGAGCGCGTCTGCAGGGTCGCCTTCGAGCTGGCGCGGGGCCGGCGCAACAAGGTGACCTCGGCCGAGAAAGCCAATGTCATGGAGACAGGGGCGTTCTGGCGTGAGGTGGTGACCGCGCTGCACGCCCGCGAATATCCGGACGTGACGCTCGAGCACATGCTGGCCGACAACGCCGCCATGCAGCTGGTCAAGAACCCGCGCCAGTTCGACGTGCTGGTGACCGACAACCTGTTCGGCGACATCCTCTCCGACGAGGCGGCGCAGCTCACCGGCTCGCTGGGCATGCTGCCGTCGGCGGCGCTGGGCGAGCCCGGCAAGCCCGGCTTGTACGAGCCGATCCATGGCTCGGCGCCCGACATCGCCGGCCAGGGCATCGCCAACCCGCTGGCGGCGATCCTGTCGTTCGAGATGGCGCTGCGCTGGTCGCTGGGCCGGCCGGACCTGGCCGATCGGCTGGGCGGCGCGGTGAAGGCGGCGCTGGACGGCGGCGCCCGCACCCGCGACATCGGCGGCCGGCTCTCCACCCGCGAGATGGGCGACGCCGTCCTCGCCGGGCTCTAGCCGGTGAGTGACCATGCCGACGAACACGTCGTTCACGAGGTCATCGGCCCGGCGCTGACGCCGCTCGAGGCCGCCGGAGCGCTTGGCGTCGGCGTCAACTCCCTGCTGGTTCTGGGCGTGATTTCGGTGCTGCTGGGCTCGCTGGTCGACGAGCATCGCCTGACCAACTCCGACATCGGCCTGGTGGTCATGGTCGAGGTCTTGAGCATGGGCGTCAGCACCGCGCTGGCCGGCGCGCTGCTCAAGCCGCTGCGGCTGAAGTCGATCGGCATCGTGCTGACGCTGATGCTGGCCGCCGTGGACTACGCCACCGCGCGCAGCGCCGGCACGGGCGTATTCGTCCTGCGCGGCCTCGCCGGCGCCCTCGAGGGCGTGCTGCTGTGGATCACCGTGGCGATGATCTCGCGCACCGCGACGCCGGAGCGCTGGGCCGGCGTCTTCTTCGTCACCCAGACCCTGGCCCAGCTGCTGCTGGCGATCGCTCTGGCGGTCTGGATCATGCCGCGGTGGGGCGCCAACGGCGGCTTCATCGCCATTGCGATCTGCGCGGTGGTCGGCCTGCCCGCGGCGCTGATCGGACCTAGCCGACTCGCCGATCTGAACCCGGGCGAGGCGATCGCCGGGCCGCCGCCGTTCCGTGGCTGGATCGCGCTGATCGGCACGCTGGTGTTCGTCGCCGGCAGCGGGGCGGTGGGCGCCTATCTGCAGCCGCTGGCCCACGAGGCCGGACTCGACGCCGGCGTCGCCCGCACCGCGCTGTGGATCTCACTGGCGGCCCAGGTCGCCGGCAGCAGCGCGGCGACGGCGCTGGCCGGTCGCATCCGCTGGTTCCACGTCTTCCTGATCACCACCTCGTCGACCCTGGTGGTCTGGTGGATCTTCGGCCAGCACATTCCGGCCTGGCTGTTCATCGGCGCCAATGCGGTCGCCGGCTTCACCGGCCTGCTGCTGAGCCCGTTTCTGGTGCCGATGACGATCGACGCCGACCCGTCCCGCCGAGCGGCGGTGCAGAGTGGGGCGGCGCAGCTGATCGGCGGTTCGATGGGGCCGCTGCTGGCGTCACAGCTGGTCAGCGATCGGGATGTGCACGGAACGCTCTGGCTGGGCGCAGGAATGCTGCTCGCGGGCCTGGCGATCGTCGCCTGGCTGCACGTCACCCACCGCGAACCGGCGTCGGCTCCGGCTCCCGCCTAGAGTTCCAGCGTCATCTGGGTCTGGGTGACCAGCGCCAGCAGTTTGCCCTCGGCGTTGGTGATCCGCGTCTGCCAAACGCTGGACCGCCGGCCGACATGCAGCGGCGTCGCCTCGCCGGTGATGGTCTCGCCGACGCGGGCGCCGCCGAGGAAGTTGGTCTTGCTCTCCAGCGTGGTGGTGCGGGTTCCGTCGCGCAGATTCAGCACCGCGCCGATCGCGCCCAGGGTGTCGGCGAAGGCCATGTAGGCGCCGCCGTGCAGGATGTGGCCGCCGGTGGCAATCTCCTCGCGCACCGTGAGATGTCCGACCACCTGATCCTTTTCGGCGCTGGTCAGCACGATGCCCAGGGTCTCAGCGAGCGGCATTGTGGGGATATTGACCGCCATCTCGTTCACCGTGCGTTTGGAACCTTGCGGCACCCTCGCTCAGTTGCCACTTCGCCCGTCAAGGCGTAGTGAGCGCGTCCTTCCGCTTTCTAGGAGAATTCCGATGGGTTACCGGGTCGCCGTCGTCGGCGCCACGGGCAACGTGGGCCGTGAGATGCTGAACATCCTCGAGGAAGTGAACTTCCCCGTGGACAAGATTCACGCGATCGCCTCGCGCAAATCCATTGGCGTCGACGTCGGCTGGAAAGACGGCGTTATCAAGTGCGAGGACATCGCCCAGTTCGACTTCTCCACCGTCGACCTGGTGCTGATGAGCGTCTCGGGCGCGTTCTCCAAGGAATGGTCGCCGAAGATCGCCAAGGCCGGCCCGCTGGTGATCGACAACTCGTCGGCCTGGCGCATGGACCCCGACGTGCCGCTGATCGTGCCGGAGGTGAACCCCGATGCGATCGAGATCGCCCACCGCAAGAACATCATCGCCAACCCCAACTGCTCCACCATCCAGTTGATGGTGGCGCTGAAGCCGCTCCACGACGCCGCGACGATCACGCGGGCGGTGGTGGCGACCTATCAGTCGGTTTCCGGCAGCGGCAAGGCGGCGATGGACGAGCTGTGGAACCAGACCAAGCAGGTCTTCGTGCTCGGACCCAGCGAACCGCAGTTCTACCCCAAGCAGATCGCCTTCAACGTGATCCCGTTCGCCAACAACTGGATGGACGACGGCTACACCGACGAAGAGCACAAGATGCGCAACGAGACCCACAAGATCCTCGATCCCGACATCAAGCTGACGGTGACCTGCGTGCGCGTGCCGGTGTTCGTCGGCCACTCGGAGGCGGTGCATCTCGAGTTCGAGCACGCGATCGACGAGGACGAGGCGCGGGAGATCCTGCGCGAGGCGCCGGGGATCAACGTGATCGATAAGCGAGACCCCACGGGTTACATCACGCCCAAGGAGGCGCAGGGCGAATTCCCGGTCTACGTCAGCCGCATCCGCAAGGATCCGACGGTCGAGAACGGCCTGGCGCTATGGGTGGTGTCCGACAACCTGCGCAAAGGCGCGGCGCTCAACGCCGTGCAGATCGCCGAACTGGCCCACGAACGCGGCCTGATCGAGCAGAAGATCCTCGCATGAGCCACCCCGCCGCGGCGCCGGGCGGCTCCCGCCAGGCGCTAGCGGCGGGTCTCGTCGGCTATATCATCTGGGGCCTGGTGCCGGCGTTCTTCATCCTGGCCGGACGGGCGGGCGCAAGTTCGTGGGAGATCGTCGGGCAACGGGCGCTGTGGTCCGCGCCCTGGGCCGGGCTGCTCGTGCTCGCCTCGGGACACGGCGATCAGGTGGCGCGGGTGTTCAGGACCCCGCGGCTGCTGGGCCAGCTCGCGATCTCGGCGCTGATGATCGTCAGCGGCTGGTCGGTCTACGTCTGGGCGGTCAACAACGGCCACAACATCGAGGCGGCCCTCGGCTACTACATCAATCCGCTGCTTAACATGGCGATCGGCGCCACGTTCTTCCGTGAACGGATCACCGCGCTCGGCCTCGGCGCGATCGCCCTGGCGGCGGTGGGAACCGTGCTGCAGGCGCTGGCGCTCGGCCACCCGCCGCTGATCGCGCTGTTCCTGGCGGTGACGTTCACGATCTACGGCGTCATCCGCAAGCGCGTGGAGGTGGACGCGCAGGCGGGCCTGTTCGTCGAGAGCCTGCTGATGTGGCCCCCCGCCCTGGCGCTGGTGCTGTGGTTGGCCCATAGCGGCGTCGCCCGGTTCGCCACGGGCGCCCCGGTCACGCTGCTGCTGCTGGCGATGGGGCCGATCACCGTCGCGCCGCTGGCGTTCTTCGCCTGGACCACGCGGCGCCTTCCGCTATCGACCGTGGGGTTCCTGCAGTTCACCGGGCCCACCCTTGGTTTCCTGATCGGACTGGTCGTCGGCGAGCGCCTGACGCCGCTGGGCCTGGTCTCGTTCGGCTTCATCTGGGCCGGCGTCGCGCTCTTCATGTTCGGCGCCTGGCGCGCCGGGCGACGGGTGCGGCTTGAGCGTCCTGCAACTAACCCTCTCCCCATCCCCGATGGGGAGAGGTCGGCCGGTCGCAAAGCGAGCGAACGGGTGAGGGGACCTTGGCGCAAAGCGGCAAGGTCGACGCCGCCAGGCGTCGGATAGCGGCGACGCGGCACGACCCCGCGCCCGGCCGAAGGCTGACGCCTTCGCTCGACCTCTCCCCGCTGGGCGGGGAGAGGGTTACCCGACTCGGAGCGCCGTGTAGGCCGCTTCGATCAGCCGCCTGGCCCGGGCGTCCGATATCAGTTCCGCCGACTGGCGGTTCATGACGTAGGCGCCGGAGACGCCGCGCTCGGGGTCGGCGAAGGCGCACGAGCCGCCCCAGCCGGAATGGCCGATGGTCTCCTGGCCTGGGCCATAGGCGCCGAGGCCCTGGTTGCGCAGGAAGCCGGCGCCCCAGGCCAAATCATAGGGCAGCACCAGGTCCTGGCCGCCACCTCGCAGCGCTGTCGCCGCCTCGATGGTCTCGGGTTTCAGCAGTGGGACGCCGTCCAGCTGTCCGCCGTTCGCCAGCGCCGCCATCAGGCGCGCCAGCGCCGGCGCGGTTGCGTGCCCAGTCACCGACGGGATCTCCGCGCGCCGCCAGTCGGCCAGGCTGCGGCCGCCGGGCGAGGCCCACGGCGTCAGGAAGGCGACGCGTTTGAACGCGTTGATCTCGCCGAGGTTCGGCAGCGCCGGCGGACGGCGCACGTCGGCGCAGCGATCATGCTCCGTGCCCGGCAGGCCGATCCAAAGATCAAGGCCGAGCGGTTCGGCGATGTCCTCGCGCAGCGCCCGGCCCATGCTGCGGCCATCGATCCGTCGGAAGATTTCCCCGGCGAGGTAGCCGAAGGTGACAGGATGATAGCCGCAGGCGTCTCCGGGCTTCCACATCGGGGCCATCGCCGCGAGCCGGCCGCAGATGAGGTCCCAGTCGAACCAGTCCGACGGCGCCATCGGCTCGGCAAAGCCCGGCAGGCCGGCCTGGTGCGCCATCACCTGCTCGACGGTGACGAACGACTTCCCCGCCTCTCCGAACGCCGGCCAGATATCGGCGACGCGCTGGCCGTAGGACAGCTTCACCTGGTCGACCAGCCGGGCGATCATGAAGGCGGCGATCGCCTTGGTGGTCGAGAACACCGAGGTCAGGGTGTCCGCGGCGAAGGGCCGGGTCTGGGCGCGGTCGGCCCAGCCGCCGATCAGGTCGACGACGATCTCGCCTTCAAGGGCGAGGGCGAACCGTGCGCCGAGCTCCAGCCCCTCGGCGAAGTTCGCCGCGAACGCCTGGCGCACGGCGGCGAAGCGCGGCGGGCAGAGGCCCAGGATCGGCGCCTCAGCCATGCAGCGGCGCCAGGCGGACCAGCGGCGAAGCGGCGAGCGTCGTCGGAAAGCCTGTCAGCGGCAGTTCGTCGAGCCCAGCGGCCTCACCCATCGCCTCAGCGACGCCGCCGACGGCCACGGCCAGCGCGTCTGGCCCCGCAAACCCGCCCAGCAACGCCGCCGTGAACAGGGCGGTGAGCAGGTCGCCGGTCCCATTCGGCGCCGCCGTCGCCGCAGGGTGCGACGCGAACCACGCCTCGCCCGCCTCGGCGTAGACGACGCCGATCGCGTCGCCCGCGCGGATCGACGAGACCATCACCGGCTTGCCGAGCGTCCGCGCCGCCGCAAAGGCGCTCCCCGGGTCGGACAGGGCGCAGTTGGTCAGCCAGCCCAGCTCCCAGGCGTTCGGAGCGAGGACGTCGGCGCGCGGCGCGAGCAAGGCCGCGATGGCCTCCGCCACCGCCTCCTTGACGTAGAGCCTGCCGTTGTCGCCCATGATCGGATCGACGATCAGCCTTGCCTGCGGCGCGGCGGCCTTCACCCGGCCCAGCGTGTCGGCCGCGATCGAGACCTGCTCGGGGCTGGAGAAGTAGCCGGTGATGACGGCATCCAGCTTGGCGAACAGTCCCTGGGCCTCGACGCCGCCGATCATGGCTTCGAAGGTCTCGGCCTCCACCGCGGCGCCGCCAGGCGGTCCGTGTCCTGGATGACGGCCGAACAGCACGGTGGGAATGAGGATCGGCTCGAGTCCCAGCCGGGCCAGCGCCAGCGCCTGCGCCCCGCCGCCGACGCGGCTCGAGGCGACATAGCTTGAGAGGATCAGGACGCGGGCCATGCGCCCCAGGCGTTACTAGCCGACCATGCTCCAGTCGAGCGGTTCGCCGAACTTCAGGTCGCGCGCGGCGCGGCAGCCCAGCACTTCGGGCAGGTGCTTCGGCGGCAGGCCGTAGCCGGGGCGGACCGAGCGGATGTTGGCCTCGGTCAGCGGATCGCCGGCCTTCACGTCGGCGGCGACGTAGAGCGAGCGGCGGTGCCCGGCCGCGGCGCGCTCGCTGCCGAGCTCGTCGTAGGTCGCCGAGCCCAGCGCCGACCAGGCCGCCTTGCAGTCGCGCACCAGGGCGGTGAACTCGGCGGGCTCGAGGCTGAACGCCGCGTCCGGGCCGCCGTCGGCGCGGGCCAGGGTAAAGTGCTTCTCGATGATCGCCGCCCCCAGCGCCACCGCGGCCACCGCCGCGGCCGAGCCGGGCGTGTGGTCGGAGAGCCCGGTGACAACGCCGAAGCGGCGGGCCAGGTCGGGCACCGTGCGCACGTTCGCCTCCTCGATCGGCGCGGGATAGGACGAGACGCAGTGCAGCAGGGCGACGCCGGCGGCGCCGTGGTTCTGCGCCGTCGCCAGGGCGTCGTGCATCTCGTCGAGGCTGGCGAGGCCGGTGGAGATGATCATCGGCTTGCCGCACGCCGCGACCCTGGCGATCAACGGCAGATCGACGGCCTCGAACGAAGCGATCTTGTAGGCCGGGGCGCCGAGGCTCTCGAGCAGCTCGACCGCCGTGGCGTCGAAGGGCGTGGAGAACAGGGTGACGCCGCGCTGGCGGGCCCGCTCGAACAGGGCCGCGTGCCAGTCGTACGGGGTGAAAGCCTCGGCGTAGAGGTCGTGCAGCGTGCGACCGGCCCAAGGGCCTTCCTCGATGCGGAAACCGGGGCCGTCGCAGGCGAGGGTGAGGGTGTCGGCGGTGTAGGTCTGCAGCTTGATCGCATCGCAGCCGGTGGCGGCGGCCGCGTCGATCATCGCCAGCGCCCGCTCCAGGCTGCCGTTGTGGTTGCCGGAGAGTTCGCAGATCACATAGGGCGGGTATTCAGGTCCGATCTTGCGTCCGGCGATCTCGATCATCATCCTTCTCCCCTTGCGGGAGAAGGTGGCCGCGAAGCGGTCGGATGAGGGGTGTCGGCGCGACCCCATCCGTGCAAGGCCAATCTCCAACGCCGGCGCGACCCCTCATCCGTCGCCTGCGGCGACACCTTCTCCCGCAGGGGGAGAAGGGCGCTGCGGTGCGAACTCACGGGGCGACTCCCAGAACTTCTCTCAGCGCCCCAACCACCCGATCCACATCGCCATCGTGCATCGTCGGATACAGCGGCAGCGAGAGGCAGTGGGCGTACCAGGCGTCGGCGCCGGGCAGATCGGCGAGGCCGTAGCGGGCGGTGTAGTAGGGCTGGCGGTGGACCGGGATGTAGTGGACCTGACTGCCAACGCCGCGGTGCTTGAGCGCCGCCATGACCTCGGCGCGCGTCTTTCCGGCGGCGTCGAAGTCGATCAGCACGGTCATCAGGTGCAGCGCCGGGTCGGACCAGGGCGGGCGCTCGGCGATCCAGACGGTCGGCTTCAGCGGCGCGAGCGCGGCCTCGTAGCGTTTCGCCAGAGTCCGGCGGCGCTCGATGAAGCGCGGAAGCTTGGCCAGCTGCGAGAGACCGAGCGCACAGAGCACGTCGGGCAGGCGGTAGTTGAAGCCGAGCTCGGGCATCTCGTACCACCACGGATCCGCGCCTGACGGGCGGATCATGCCGTGGCTGCGCAGCGTCTTCAGCCGCTCGGCCAACCTGGGATCGGCGGTGGTGATCATGCCGCCCTCGCAGGTGGTGAGGGTCTTGACCGGATGGAAGGAGAACACCGCCAGATCGCCCCAGCGGCTATCGCCGGCGCTGGCGGGGACGTTATCGAAGGTCATCCGCGAGCCGAGCGCATGGCAGGCGTCCTCGACCAGGGCCGCGCCGGCCGCGTCGGCGATCTTGCGCAGCGCCGGCAGCTCGGCGACGTCGCCGCGCAAGTGCACGGGCAGCACCGCGCCGATCGGACGGCCGTCGCAGCGGTCGACGGCGTCCTGCAGCGTCCGGGGCGTCATCAGCCCGGTCATCGCGTCGACGTCGGCGAACACCACCTCGGCGCCGACGTAGCGGGCGCAGTTGGCGGTGGCCAGGAAGGTGATCGAGGGCGCGATGCAGACTTCGCCCTCGCCGACGCCGAGCGCCAGCATGGCCAGGTGCAGCGCCGCGGTGCCGTTGGCGCAGGCGACGGCGTGACGGGCGCCGACGAACTCGGCGAAGGCGGTCTCGAACGCGTCGACCCGGGGGCCGGTGGTCAGGAAGTCATCGCGCAGGGCCTCGGCCACCGCCGCGATGTCATCGTCCTCGATGGTCTGGCGGCCGTAGGGCAGCAGCACAGGAGGCGATGCGGCGTTCACGCGGCCGCCTTCTCCTCGACCATCGCCATCAGCGCCGCGGCGGAGAGCCAGTCGGTGTTGGTGTCGCTGGCGTAGGAGAAGTCCTCCGGCACCGCGAACGGTCCGCCGTTGAGCCGGAACGGCACGCGCGGATACTCGACGAACGCCGGCTCGATGGCGAAGCGGTCGCCGAGCTCGGCGGTTGAGCGCGCGTCATCGGCTGAGATCATCATCTCGTGCAGCTTCTCACCCGGGCGAATGCCGACCACCTCGATCTGCGCGCCCGGGCACATCGCCTCGACCAGGTCGGTGATCTTCATCGACGGGATCTTGGGCACGAACACCTCGCCGCCGCGCATGATCGACAGCGAGGAGAGCACGAAGTCGACCCCTTCGGGCAGGGTGATCCAGAACCGGGTCATGCGCGGGTCTGTCACCGGTAGGGTCTTGGCGCCCTTCTCCAGCAGTCGCTGGAAGAACGGCACGACCGAGCCGCGCGAGCCGACCACGTTGCCATAGCGGACCACCGAGAAGCGGGTGCCGATGTCGCCCGAAAGGTTGTTGGCGGCGACGAACACCTTGTCGGAGGCCAGCTTGGTCGCGCCGTAAAGATTGATCGGGTTGCAGGCCTTGTCGGTCGAGAGCGCGACCACCTGGCGCACCCGGTTGGTCAGGCACGCCCAGACAACATTCTCCGCCCCCATGACGTTGGTGGCGATGCATTCGGAGGGGTTGTACTCGGCCGCCGGCACCTGCTTCAGCGCCGCGGCGTGGATCACGATGTCGACGCCACGCAGCGCCAACGTCAGCCGGGCCCGGTCGCGCACGTCGCCGATGAAGAATCGCATCTTGCCGACCTGCTCGGCGGAGAACTTCTCGCGCAGATCGTTCTGCATCTCGCTCTGCTTCAGCTCGTCGCGGGAATAGACGATCAGTTTGCGCGGCGTGTAGCGGCGCAGCACCGTCTCGATAAAGTGCTTGCCGAACGAGCCGGTGCCGCCGGTGACGAGGATGACCTTGCCGTCGAGGTCGAGGTCTTTGGGGGCGAAACGGCCCAATCGGGCCTCCTGAAAATCCGACCCGAACCGACCGGGCGAAACATGGTTAACCAGTCACCATTGACCATCCCTTAAGGGCGTCGGCCGAAGCTGACCTTCGTGATGAATCGCCGTGGATTGATTGTCGCAGGGCTGGCGGGCGCCTTCGTGCTGGCGCTGGCCCCGACGCTGGCTGCCGCCCAGGAGAAAGCCACCCACAAGAAGGGCGGCGGCGCGTCGTTCATCCAGCTAGACACCCTCACCGCCAACGTCATGCGCCTCGATGGCCGGCGTGGCATCCTCACCGTCGAGATCGGGGTCGACGTGCAGGATGGGGCCCTGCACGCCCGGGCGGCGCAATCGACGCCGCTGCTTCGCGCCGCCTACGCCGAGGTCCTTCGCACCTACGCTGCCGGCCTGCCGCCCGGCGCGCCGCCGGATCCGGACTATCTGTCGATGGCGCTGCAGCGCGCGACCGATTCGACCCTCGGGCGGCCGGGCGCCAAACTGGTGCTGGGGACCATCCTCGACAACTGAGGCGCCTGAGACACAGGGCGGCGCCACAGCGGAACGACGTTCTCCCGGCTCCTTGACGCCTCTCGGGCGCGAGGCCTAGGTAGACGCCTTCCCGGTCACTGATCGAATCAGAAAGGAGGGACGCCAAGATGCACAACGCACATTGCCCGACCCTCCTGCGGCTGCGCGCCGTCTCGCCCGCAGCACGCCGCCCCTCCGACCGGTTCTGACTTAAGAGGTCACTTCCCGGTCGGCGTTTCGAACCGCTCTCCGACCGAAGGACTTCTCCCTTGTCTCCCCGCCACCGCCGCAGCGTTCCGCGCTCGCACTCCGTCCCGCGTCCTGCCGCGTCCTTGCGCCTGGCCGGGCGATACTCCGACTCCAGCCTATCCAAGGCCCAGCCATGACCTTCGTTCTCGACGAAGACGACGACGACAACCGACCCCGCGTGCTCTCCAACACCGGCGTCCTGGCCTACATCGCCGGCCACTGGCTGCGCGAGCCGATCAAGTTCGCCTTCGCCTGGGTGCTGATCATCGGCGCGGCGGTGTGCGACCTCACGATTCCCTGGGCGACACGCGGCCTGATGCAGGCGCTGGACTCGCCCGTGCGGCTCACCACGGCGGCCTGGCGCGCCTGGGCGATGCTGTCGGGCCTTTACCTGATCTTCTACGCCACCCGCTCCGCCACCTTCCGGGTGATGAACGGGTTCTACAGCCGGATCATGGCGCGGATGGTGAGCGAGGGCTTCCAGCGCGTGCAGAGCTTCTCCACCGACTGGCACGCCTCCAACTTCGCCGGCGCAACGGTGCGGCGGGTCTCACGGGCGATGTGGGGCTACGACGCCGCCGCCGACGCCCTCTTGCTGATGCTGGCGCCGACGCTGATCGTGATGTGCGGCATGGCGGTCTCGATCGGCCTGCGCTGGCCGATGGCCGGCGCGTTCGTGGCTTTCCTGGTCGGCGTGTTCGCGATCTACAACCTGATCCTCACCACTCGCTTCATCCGGCCGGCCAACCTCGCCTCCAACGCGCTCGATTCGCGCATCGGCGCGGCGCTGGCGGACGCTATCGGGGCCAACTCGGTGGTGAAGAGCTTT
This sequence comes from Caulobacteraceae bacterium, assembly GCA_035604515.1. Lineage (GTDB taxonomy): Bacteria > Pseudomonadota > Alphaproteobacteria > Caulobacterales > Caulobacteraceae > Acaudatibacter. Next base: position 35,805 of record DATNIH010000282.1, read on the forward strand.
GGCGCCGAGTCGCGCGAGGAGGCCCGGTTCGACCTCACCGTCCAGGCCTGGCGCAAGGCGGTGAACAAGACCTGGGACCGCTTCAACATCGTCGGCGTCGGCCAGAACATCTTCGTGTTCTCGCTGCAGGCAGGTCTGACCGGGCTGCTGGTGAAGGCCTGGAGCGAGGGCAAGGCGACGCCGGCCGACGTGGTGTTCGCCATCTCGGCGTTCATCGTCATGGCCGGTTACATGCGCAATTTCAGCGAGATCAGCCGCATGCTGCAGAAGGGCCTCGACGACACCATGGACGTCGCGGCCTACATGCAGACGCCGCCGCAGCTGGCCGACCGGCCGGACGCGCAGCGCCTCGACGCCCAGCTGGGCGAGATCGCCTTCGAGAACGTGGCGTTCTGCTACGAGAGCCACGACCGCTCGCTCTACAGCGACTTCTCGCTGACGATCCGTCCTGGGGAGCGGGTGGCGCTGGTGGGACCGACGGGGTCTGGGAAGTCGACGTTCGTGAAGCTGCTGCAGCGGCTCTACGACGTGCAGGGCGGGCGCATCCTGATCGACGACCAGGACATC
>DATNIH010000283.1:0-7113 GCA_035604515.1 Caulobacteraceae bacterium
GCGGGCGAACGACGGACGGGCCGTCAGGCGCTCCAGATAAGCCTTCACCGCCGCGTGCGCGTCGCCGAACGGCTGCACCTTGTTCGCATAGTAGAGCGCCGGCGCCGCCGCGCAGTCGGCAAGGCCGAACGCGTCGCCGGAGAGCCAGGTCGCGCGCCCGACCTGCGCTGCCACCATGGGGTACGCCTTGCCCAGGGCGCTGTGGGCTTGTCCGACGCCGAACGGATCCTTCTGGCCGGCTCGACGGATGCGGTCGCCGACGATTTTCTGCACGTGCTGGTGGACGTGGAGGTCGAAGAACCGGTCGCGCAGCCGCACGCGCCAGGCCAGATCCGGGTCGGCCGGCGTGAATCGGATCGGCCCCCGGATGATATCGGTCCAGGTAGTCGATGATCGCGCTCGACTCCGGCACGGTCTCGCCGCGAGCCTGGTCGACCAGCACCGGGAACTTGCCGGTCGGCCAGGCTTTGACGAGGTCGGCGTGGGTGGTCTCGTCGACCGTGACCGGCTCGAACGCCGTGCCGTTCTCATAGAGCGGGATCAGCACCTTCCACGAGTAGGACGACAACGGGTGGTAGTAGAGCGTCAGGGTCACGGCGCTCACCCCAGCTCGGCGACGTAATCGGCCAGGCGCCCGACCGTCTGCTGACCACCCTCGACCGCGCCGTATTCGCGGGCGATGCGGTCGCGCTCTGCGACGCTGACGAACACCAGCCGCCAGGTGAGCCGGGTCCTGTCGCCTTCGGCTTCGAGCGTGATCCGTGTCTCGTGGCTGGCGAATTCGAGCTCGTCGTCGCCGTCGCCGCCATGCCGGGAGATGATCCGAGTGGGCGCCTCGATCGCCTCGAACACCAGCCGGTTCTGGTAGTCACGCCCGTCCGGCCCATGCATCACGAAGCGCCACACTCCGCCGACCCGGAACTCAAAGGCGGATGTCGTGATCGAGAAGCCGGTCGGACCCCACCAGTGGGCGAGATGTTCAGCGGTCGTGAACGCCGTGAACACCAGCTCGCGCGGCGCGCCGATCAGGCGCTCGATAACGATGGAGCGATCCGGTTCCGGCTCGGCGGCGGCTGCGGTCTGGGCGGCGAGGGTCATCGGGCTAGTCCTTCTTCTGAAGCTGCTGCAGATAGTCTTCCAGGCGATCGAGGCTGCCTTCCCAGAACTGGCGGAAGCCCTCGAGATACTCTGCCGCCTCCTTGATCCGCCCGGCTTCCAGCCGGCAGGGTCGGCGCTGGGCGTCGCGGCCGCGGCGGATCAGGCCTGCCTTCTCCAGCACGTTCAGGTGCTTGGTCACCGCCGGACCGGACATCGCGAACGGCTTTGCGAGTTCCCCGACCGTCGCCTCCCCCAGCGCCAGGCGGGCGAGGATCGCGCGGCGGGTTGGGTCGGCCAGCGCCGACAGCGTGTCCGAGAGGTGGTCTGGCACGATCTAACCGATAAGTTATCTAACCTTATAGTTAGATAGTAGCTTGGACGCGATCCGTCAAGCCCGGTTGCGTCCGCGGGCTTGGTCATGAGACTCTGGCGCGATGACCGACAACGCCCCGCCCCTCGCCCAGCGCATCATGCTGGTGACCGACGCCTGGGCGCCGCAGGTGAACGGCGTGGTGCGCACGCTCGAGCGCCTGGTCGCCGAGTTGAGAGGTCTCGGCTGCGAGGTGGAGGTGGTCTCGCCCGCCGACGGCTACCGCACTATCCCGCTCGTCACCTACAGCGAGATCAGGCTGGCGATCGGCGCCCGCGAGGACATCGAGGCGCGCTTCACCCGCTTCGCCCCCGACGCCGTCCACCTGGCCACTGAAGGGACGCTTGGCTGGGAGGCGCGGGCCGTCTGCCTCAAGCACGGGTTCCCGTTCTCGAGCTGCTACCACACGCAGTGGCCGGAATACGTGACCGCACGGTTCCCGTTCGTGCCGCTCGCCGCTGGCTACGGCGTCGTGCGCACCTTCCACGCCCGCAGCGGCCGGGTGATGGTCTCGCTCCCGTCGATGCGCGAGCGGCTGGAGCAGCGCGGCTTTCGCAACCTCGCCCACTGGCTGCGCGCGGTGGACACCGAGCTGTTCCATCCCAGGCTGCGAGACGCGGACGATGGCGTCTTCGCCGGTCTGCCGCGACCGGTCTTCATCAACATCGGCCGCGTGGCGGTGGAAAAGAACCTCGAGGCGTTTCTCTCGCTGGACCTGCCGGGCAGCAAGGTGGTGGTCGGGGACGGTCCGGACCGCGAGCTGCTGCAGGCGCGCCACCGCGACGTGCTGTTCACCGGCTACAAGTCGGGCGAGGACCTGGCCCGCGCCTATGCCGACGCCGACGTGTTCGTCTTTCCCAGCCTGACCGAGACCTGGGGCGGGGTGATGATCGAGGCGCTCGCCGCCGGAACGCCGGTCGCTGGCTTCAACGCGCCCGGCCCACAGGATCTCGACCGTTCCGTCGCCGCCGTCGGCGATGATCTGCGCGCCGCCTGCCTGGAGGCGCTCACCCTCGACCGCAGCGCCGCCCGCGCCTACGCCGAGGGCTTCTCCTGGCGCGCCTGCGCCGAGGACTTCCGCCGCAACCTCGCACCCCTGCCCCCGCCGCAGCGCCGCCGCCTGTTCGCCCGGCTGCGACTGCTGCGCCGGCGCCGCTGGCCCGCGGCGGCCTGAGCGGATGGTCAGAGTACGCGCCGCAACCCTGCTTGCCAGCCTCTCAGGCGCCCTAGCCCTCACCGCCCACGCCGAACCGATCGCGTCGTCGTCGCCGTCTCTGAGCGCGGCCGGCACGCCAAGTCAGACAACGACCTGGAAGCAAATCTACGAAGATAACCAGACGGTCTACTATGTGCGCGCGGCGGACGTCGTGCAAACAGGCGAATCCAACGCAGAGTCGTTGCTGGAATTCAAGATTCCACAGGTCGTTGGCGGTGCGCAGGCCTGGTCAGTAGTGTCCCATATGAAGTTGAACTGCGATCAGAAACAGGTCGTCACCATCGGCAACACGTTTTACGCGCTGAGAATGGGTACAGGAGCGGTGATCCAGTCGCAAGACGTCAACGACAACTGGCACCAGCCGGAGCCAGGGTCGCTGGGAGAGCTGATCTGGAGCACCGCCTGCGGCAAGAATTGAGCCGGCGCTCGGGCTCAACCGATACGGCGCGCGCGCCCAAGAAGCCGCTCGACGGGGCTTTGCGGCAAACCGGCCAACGTCAGATACCCGTTGGACTGCGGGTCCAAGGCGGCGAAATTGTCGCGCGCGTGCGCCAGGAAATGCGCCTTCCTCACGACATCGCTGGTGACGTAGTCGACGTCGGCGGCTGTCACCGGTTCCGGAACCCGGAACAGACCGTAGGGCGACGCTCCCGTACCAAGGCTCGTCTCCGTTTCCGGCTTCGCGCGCGACTCGGGCTGTGCGTCACGCGGGACGACCTCGCCCTCGTTGGGATCGCCGCCGTGGGCGGTTTGTCCTGGGCCGCCTTGGCTCCAAGGTCCCTGACCCTGACCGTCTTGGCCGAACGGGCCACCGTCGCTCGGGCCTGAATTGCCCTCCCGATTCCCATAGTCGCCCCCATACTGGGCCAGCCACAGTCGCGGTTCGCTCGGACTGGTCTGCAAACGGCCATCGGCATAAACCGTGACGCGCATGCCCAGCACCTCGGGCGCAATTCGGTGCTCGTAGAACGAGATCTCCTCGGTACCGAGCACGCCGTCGCCCTTTAGATCGAGGAAGGCGAAGAACACCGCCGCGTCGGCGACGAATTCGTCACGGTCGAGCTTGCCGTCGCCGTTGCGGTCCGCGGCCTTGAACCAGTCGACGACCGGATAGGGCGCGCCGGCTGGCGCCCGAAAGGGCTGGCCATGCGGGCTGAAGAACACGTTCGGCGCCCCATCGTCGGCGGCGCGCGCCGCCAGGCTCCCTGCCAAACCACCGGCCGCCAGGGAACCCGAGATCAAGGTGAGGAAACGCCGACGGTTTGAGAGCATCGAGCCGCCAATCAGAAATATGGTCCGCGTGCAGTTAGCGCCCGCTTAGCGGGCGCGTCCATCCCGACACTACGCGCCGGCGCTGGCCCGGGGCGAACTGAGGCTAGCGCTCGACCGGCTTGGGCCGATCGACCTCGGCGCTGGCGAGACCGGTCACCGACTTGACCACCACGAAGCCGGCGAGCGGCTTCAGCTTGTCGTCGTCCGCCGAATAGACCGCGATGAGGGTGTCGCCGATCATCCGCCAGCCCACGCCGCCGTAGCCGACGGCGGCGACGTAGCTGACGCCATCTAGCCGAAGCGGAAACAGGTCGACATCGTTGTAGGAGTAGGTGTCGAACGCGGTCTTGGCCTTGACGCCGAAGGTCGAGAATGGCGGCGTTGTCATCTCGTCCGGTTTGGCCCCGCCAAACCGCTCCAGCAGCGCTAGCTCGTCTCCCGACGGCGCCGCGCCGTAGGTGAACGGCGCGTCGGCGCTCGTCTTGCCGTGGACCGCGGCGATGTCGGCGGCGAGGGGCGTCGCGGCGGCGCAGACGGCGAAGTCGCCGCAGAACCGCTCGGTCATGGCGAAGGCGATCCGGTAGGTCAGCGTCAGCCGGCAGGGCAGGCCCCAGCCTTCGCCGGTCCAGGGCGTGATCGCCGCCTGCTGCGTGTCGGCGGCGGGATCGGCGAAGTCGGACGTCTCGACGAAGGCCGGCTGGCCGAATACGCGACCGGCCTGGCCAGCGTCGGTCCAGCATTGGTCCGTGAACGCCGGCGGGCCCGGAACGATCTTGGCCTCCCCGCCCGGACCGACCCGCAGGAACACGAACCCTTGGCAGTCGAGCGTGCCCTGGGTGTCCGAAGCCACGAACAAGCCGGGGGCGAGCGGCTGAACGAAGATCTTGTACCCGCCGTCCTCGTCGCCGAGCGCGGCCTTGACCGCCGGCAGCGCGGCGAGCCGTGCTTCGAGCGGCGAGAGCTTGTCATCCCACTTGGCCAGCGTGAGCTGGGGCTTGAGCGCCGCGAACCCGTCGCTCCAGACGTCCTGCGCCAAGCCGCGCGCCGCAGCCGCGAGCCGCTGGCAAGGCGCCAGGGCCGCGTCCGGCGCTGCGGTGGCCCGAGAGACATCGAGGGCTGTAAGGCTGAGGGCGATGAGGGCGGATCGAGCGAGCATCGTCGTCATCCGCCCTGGCGCCGTAAGCCAAAGATAGGCCGGATAAACATAAGATCAAGACTGCCAGCTCAGCGGAATTCTGTATAGTTTTCGCGCCCTTGCAAAGACATTGGGGGCGATCATGCGATCATTGAACCACGCGGCCGCGCTGACCTGGCGCGCGCCGCCGGCCGCGAGTCCGATCGCGAGTCCCTGGGGCCGCCGACCCGCCGGCCTCTGGGCGCTCTTCGTCCACGGCTGGCGCGACAGCATCGACGCCTACGCCCGCGCCGCCGGCTCCCGCCTGCCTTGGACTCCCTTCCTATGAGCCTCGAACGACGCATCGACCAGCTGCTGGCTCGCCACGTCCCGCCAGATGGCCCCGGCGCCGCCGTCGGCGTGCTGCAAGACGGCGCGTTCATTCACCGCAAGGCCTACGGTCTTGCGGACCTGGAGTGGGGAACGCCGCTCGATCCGACGTGCGTGTTCCGCATCGCGTCGTTGACCAAGCCGTTTGTCGCAACCGCGGTCATGCTGCTGGCCGAGCGCGGCACTCTGTCGGTCGACGATCCGTTGGAGCGCCATCTGCCTTGGTGGCCGGATCGCGGCCGGCGGGTGACGGTCGGGCGCCTCCTCAACCACACCTCGGGCGTATGGCGTCACGACTGGGATCGCACCCTGCGCACGACGCTGCCCGACATCCGCACTGCCGACATCCTGGCGCTGATTGGCGACCACGACTTCGAGTTCGAGCCGGGCGCCACCTACCGATACAACAATTCCGGCTACCTGCTCCTGGGCGCGACGATCGAAGCCGCGAGCGGCATGCCGCTCTTCGACTTTCTGCGCGAGGCGATCTTCGAGTCGCTCGGGATGCGTCGAACGGGCCCTTTGCCCTATGAGACGGTGACGCCGCGCCGGGCGCGCGGCTATGTTCGCGGGCGTTCCGGCTCCACAATGCGCGGCCTGACGGCGAGATGTTCTCCTACGCGGCGGGCGGCCTTGGCTCGACCCTCGACGATCTCGCAAAGTGGGATAGTGCGCTGCGCGAGCACCGGCTGATTAACGCTCAGACCTCCGAGGCGATGCTGACGCCGACGTCGCTCGGCGACGGATCGCTCTACCCCTACGGCTTCGGCTGGGGGCTGACCGACGACTACCTCGGCCAACGCCTTATCCACCACGCCGGCGGTGTCAGCGGCTTCGCCTGCCAGATGGTCCGGCTGCGCGACCAAGACTTGACCACGATCGTGCTTTCTAATCTCTACCTGTTCCCGTTCGACCAGGTGAGCCGAGGGCTGCTCCGGATCGCGCTGGACCGGCCGCTCCAACCGCCCGCGTTGACAGCGACGACGGCGCGCCAGATGACCGCCTGCGCCGGGCGTTACGTCGGCGCCGACGGCCGGCCGATGCAGATCGAGGCGGGCCCACACTGGGCATCGCTGCGCGAAGACCGTCTCTGCGATCCGGCCGACCCCGAGGTTGAGTTCCGTTTCAGCGAGCTGCGAGGCGGCCGCTACCAGCGGCTCGACTACGTCTCGCCGCTCTGGCCGGCGGCCGCGTCATTGCGCGCTGACTGAGGCGCGGCGTCGCGGCTGACCGCGGCATCCCGCGCCAACTCGGTGGCGGTCCGAGCCAAGATCGGATGCGTCCAGTCCGGCGCGATCTCGGCCAGCGGACCCATGACGAACAGCCGGTCGTGTGCACGAGGGTGGGGCACGACCAAACCCGGTTGGTTGATCACCTGCCGTCCATAGGCGATCAGGTCGAGGTCGAGCGTGCGCGGCGCGTTCGGTTTCGCCCGTCTGCGGCCAAATGCAACCTCGATGTCCAGCAGCTGCGCGAGCAGCGCCCGCGGCGAAAGCTGTGTCTCGACGATGACGACGGCGTTGAGATAGGCCGGCGCCCCCGGATCGGGCCAGGCGGCCGAGCGCCACCAGCCCGATCGCTGCACAACGCGCAGGTCCGAGCGCAGAAAAGCTGAGAGGGCCGCTTCCAAAAGCGCTTCGACGCTGGGATAGT
>DATNIH010000284.1:0-55451 GCA_035604515.1 Caulobacteraceae bacterium
GCCGAGGGCGAGCGCGCCCGGCGCCGGCGGCGGGGCCGTCGCGGCGGTCGGCGGATGCGCGACGAGGCGCGGCCCGGCGACGTCTACGGCTGGTCCTGGCCGGCGCGGCCCGTCGGTGACGATCCGTACCAGTGGCGCGGACCGGTCCCGGCGCAGCTTGCCCCGCCCGGTGAGACCGCTCCGGCGCCCGTCACCGCCGCGTTCGAGCCGGCGCCTGAGCGCGGGTTCGAGGTGGCCGACGACGCCCAGCCGCCGGTGATCGACGACACCGCCAGCGTCGATGTCTGGGTCGAGCTGCCGCCGGCGGACGATGCGCCCCGCAAGGGCCGCGCCCGCCGTGGCCGCAGCAGGGCCCCCGCGGCGGACGCAACGATCGTGGAGACGCCGGTCGTTGAACCGGTTGAAACCCAGGCGACGGCGGACGCGCCGGCCGAACCCGAAGCGATCGAACCGGTGATCGCCGAGGCGCCGGCGCCAGTCGCCGAGGTCGCGGTCGCGCCCATCGAGGCGGCCCCGTCGATCGAGGAAGTGGTCGCGACCGTCGAGCCGCCCCCCGCAGTCGAGCCAGCGCCGCGTCCCGTCGACGCCAACGAAATCCTCGCGCCGCCGGCGACGCCCAAGCGCGGCTGGTGGCGCCGCGGCGCATGAGGCGCTAAGGTCGACGTGCAGGGGCGCGCCATAACCGATCCGGAGTCATGGATTTGAGCCCCCGCACGTTCTCGCCCTTGAGTTGGCTGCGAAACGGCATCGCCATGGCGGCGATCACCGGCCTGCTGGCGTCGCCGGCGACCGTCGCGCATGCCCAGGGCGAGTATTTCGGCCCCGGCATCGAGCGCGACACCGAGATCGAAGCGATCATGCACCAGGAGATGGATCCGATCTTCTCCGCGGCGAACATGGATCCCAAACGGGTCGAGCTCTACCTCGTCGCCGACCCGACCCTCAACGCCGGGACGCTGCCGGGCTACCGCATGGTGGTCAACAGCGGCCTGATCATGCAGTGCAAGACGCCCAACGAGCTGCAGGGGGTGCTGGCGCACGAGACCGGTCACATGGAGCGCGGCGACGTCGCCCGCGTCGGCGAATCGACGCGCGGCGTGGTCGGTCCGATGATCATCGGTCTCGGCCTCGGCATCCTGGCCGCCCTCGCCGGCGCGCCGGACGCGGCGGCGGCGCTGATCTATTCGGGCAGCTACTTCGGCCAGGTCAACGGCCTGGCGTTCTCGCGCGACGACGAGTCACGCGCCGACGAGGCGGCGATCACCTATCTCGAAAAGGCCGGCTATTCCGGTGAGGGCATCGTCGATTTCTTCAACAATTTCCGCTACGAAGAAGTCTTCTCCGACGCCAAGAAGTATCCGTACTGGGTCGACCACCCGCTGACCGACGACCGCATCGAGGCGCTGACCGTGCGGGCGAAGTCCCAGCCGCACTGGGGCCAGAAGGACACGCCGGAGATGATCGCGCAGTTCGAGATCATGAAGGCGAAGATCAAGGCCTTCACCAACCGTCCATACCAGACCTACGTTGACTATCCGGACACGGACAATTCCTTCCCTGCCCGCTACGCCCGCGCCATCGCCGACTACCGCGAGCTGGAGACTGAAAAGGCGCTGAAGGAGATCGACGCCCTGATCGTCGAGCGACCGGACGACCCCTACCTCTACGAGCTGAAGGGCCAGACGCTGATGGAAAGCGCCCGTCCCCAGGAGGGCGAGACGCCGCTTCGCAAGGCGGTGGCGCTGAACCCGGAAGCGCCGCTGCTGCGCCTCCTGCTCGGGCAGGACCTGATCGCCGAGAACGATCCGGCCAAGCTGGACGACGCCATCGTCACCCTGAACCGCTCCCTAGTGGTCGAGCCGGACGATCCGATCCCATGGCAGTACCTGTCGCAGGCCTACGACGCCAAGGGCGACGAGGGCATGGCGCGGCTGGCGACCGCCGAGCAGGACTTCCACCTCGGCCAGATGAAGGACGCACGCTCCTTCGCCATGCGGGCCAGGCAGTTCCTGAGGAAGGGCACGCCCGAGTGGAACCGCGCGACCGACATCGTGCTGACGTCAAATCCGTCCGCGGACGACCTGCGGCTGCTGGGGTCGCAAGGGTGAGGCGGTTCGCGCTCGTCAGCGTCGCCGCCGCGCTCGGCCTCGCCGCCTGCCAGCCGGCGTCGGACAGCGGCGCTTCGTTCGACGCCAAGGTGAAGGCCTACCTGCTGGCGCATCCGGACGATCTGCGCGCCGCGATCCAGAACATGCAGGCCAAGGACGACGCCGACCAGGCCAAGACCGAGGCCGCCGACGACGCCCGGGCCAAGGCCGCCTTGCCCGTCTTGCGCGCCGCCCTGGAGCGCGATCCGCGCGACTTCGTCGCCAACCCGAACGGCAAGGTGACGGTCACCGAGTTCTACGACTACCGCTGCCCGCACTGCATCGAGATCGCCCCACAGGTGGTGGGCTTGATCCGCTCGCACCCGGACGTGCGCTTCGTGTTCAAGGAGATGCCGATCTTCGGCTCGACCTCCGATCACGCCGCCCGCGCGGCGCTGGCGGCCAAGGCCCAGGGCAAGGACTACGTCGGCCTCTATGAGGCGATGATGGCCGCCCGGCCGTTGACCGACGACGACATCGACCGTCTCGCCGCCGCCAAGGGCGTCGATGTCGCGGCGATGAACGCGCCGGCGACGGTGACCAAGGACCAGGCGCAGCTCGACGATGTCGCCAAGCTGGCCACCAAGCTGGCCATCAACGGCACCCCCGGCTTCATCGTCGGCGACACCGTGATCCGCGGCGAGGACTACGACAGCCTCACCGCCGCGATCACTGCGGCGGAGAAGAAGGGCTAGCCCACCGTCCGCTCGATCAGCGCGGCGAACGCCGTCATCAGGCCGGTGAGGAACTTACGGGTGCCGTCGCTGGCGATCGAGCCGTCTTCCGCGAACAGCGTCGCGGCGCCGCCGACGTAGGCCTCCGGCTGCTGCAGCACCGGCATGTCGAGGAACACCAGCGACTGGCGCAGGTGGTGGTTGGCGCCGAAGCCGCCGATGGCGCCGGGCGAGACGCTGACCACGGCGCAGGGCTTGCGCGCCCAGACGCTCTGACCATAGGGGCGCGAGCCGACGTCGATGGCGTTCTTCAGGCCGCCGGGCACCGAGCGGTTGTACTCGGGCGTCACGAACAGCACAGCGTCGGCGCCGCGCACCGCCGATCGGAACTCAACCCACGCCGGCGGCGCGCCGGCGTTCTCCAGGTCCTCGTCGTAGAGCGGCAGGTCGCGGATCTCGACGATCGCGAGCTTCAGGGCCTCCGGCGCCAGTTGCTCCAGCGCCAGCGCCATCTTGCGATTGTAGGAGCCCTTGCGCAGGCTGCCGACCAGCACCGCGACGTTGCGATGAACCATCGTGGTCTCCGCTCTCAGGCCGCCGCCGACTTGGCGTGGGCGGGAATGGTCTTCTCGACGAACCGGCGCAGCAAGACGGCGACCTCGCCCGGAACGTCGAGGTTGGGCGAGTGGCCGACGCCGTGCCAGAAGTGCAGGCCCGTGCCTGGCGGATATTTTGCCCAGGTCGCCAGCATGGCTGAGACCGGGATCAGCTCGTCGGCGTCGCCGCCGGCCAGCAGCACCGGCATCGGCAGGCTCTTCACCCGCTCGCCGATGCGCAGTTCGAACATCGAGCGCATCGAGCCGCGAAGGCGGCGCTCGGGGGCGTTGCGCATGTCGGCCGCCACCGCCCGGATCACCTCGGACGAAGTGTCGGCGAGCGCGGCCGCATCGATCCCGTCGCCGGCGGCGCCCCTGGCCTGCTGCGCCCGGCGCGCCGCCATCCGCTGTTCGATCAACTCATCCAGACCGGGGCTGCCTTCCGGCAGCCGGGCGCCATCCGGGTCGGACGGGTCGAGCAGCATCAGGCCCTTGACCAGGCCAGGATGGTCGACCGCGAACTGCGCCACCGTCGCGCCTCCCAGCGAGTGGCCGACCAGGGTGAAATCGCGCCAGCCCAACTGGGTCATCAGCTCGAACGCGTCGGAAGCGAAGATCTGGACGCTGAAGTCCTCCTCGCGCGGCGGCGCTTCGGACCCGCCGGCGCCGCGATTATTGATGGCGATCGAGGTGTAGCGGTCGGCCGGCAGCGCCTCCTGCACCAGCCGCCAGATCGCCGCCGAGGCTTGGAACCCGTGGATCAGCAGCACGCGCTCGGGTCCAGAGCCGTGCTCGAAGTACTCGAGCTGAACCTTGGAGAGGTGAGCGAAAGCCATGGCCGCCCCTTAACATCTGTCACCACCCTAGACCCGCCAGTGCAGAGGGCGAAGCGCCATCAGGCGACGGCGCGCACCTGATCGCAGAACCAGTCGAGCCCCGCGTCAATGCCCTCGCGCCGGACCATCGAGACGGTCCATGGCGCTGTCACGGCCGGCGACCACACCGCGTTCTCGGTGGGCGGTTGCAGCACCTGCAATCCCAGCCGGTCTGCCAGCCGCTCCGCCAAGCGCCGGGGTCCGGTGGCGATAGCGTCCGAGGCCGCAACCATCTCCAGCGCCATCTCCCAACGCGGCACGAAGGCGGCGCCTGCCACGTCGGGAGGTATCGGATCTTCGCCGATGGTCGGCCCGAGCACCTCGTCCGTCGGCGAGATCGACCCGGCAAACACGTGGCCGGTGCTCGTCCACTGTTCGAAGCTGATCTGGCCGTCGATGGTCGGATGGCCGCGCCGCGCGACGATGCAGTAACGGTCCTCGTAGATCGCTTGCCCGACAAACCCCGGCGGCAGGGCTTCGAACCGGCCCAGCGCCACGTCGATCTGACCGCGGCGCAGGGCGTCGAGGGCGAGGTAGCCGCGGAGAAACTGGAAGGTGAACCCACCGCCGAGCTGAGCCGCGCGCAGCCTGCCCACCAGCGGGCCGCCGATCGCTTCATGGGCAAACACCGTCGCCGCGATATTGAACCAACGCGTGCTGAGCGAGGGATCGAAGCCTGGCTCGGGCCGCACCGCGGCGCCCATCATGTCGATCAGCGCCTCGATCCGCGGCGCCAGCTCCAGCGCCCGTTGCGTCGGCTCCAGCCCGTGCGGCCGGCGCAGGAACAGCGGATCGCCGAACAGGTCGCGGAGCCGGCTGAGGGCGTGGCTCACCGCCGACTGGCTCAGCCCCAGATGCGCTGCCACCGCCGTCGTCCGTCCGCGCCGGCACAGCTCGCGGAACACCAGCAGCAGCCCGCCATCGATCCGGCGTATATCGAGTTGGTTGATATCACTCATGCGCCGTATTCAGTATATGGGTTTCGCTCCCTTGGCTAGGTCTCACCGCGGACCAAGCTTGGGAGGACGAGATGCGAGCGACGGATGTGACGGGGGCGAGCGCGCTGGCGCTACTTCTCGTCATCGCAGCGTCCGCGACGGCCGATCCGGCGCCCCCAAAGCCGATCGGTCCGTGCGCCGGCGTCTACGCCGCGGTCACCGGCCTCAGCGACTATCGCTTCGACGGCTTCAGCGAGAGCAACCACCACCCGACGTGGCAGGTGACGGCCTACTGCTACCGCAACGACGGCTTCTTCGTCGGAACCACCTGGACCGGGGTGGATTTCGAGGACACGCCGCGCACCGACTTCGAGGCCGACTGGTATGTCGGGCGCCAGGTGCAATGGCGCGGGGCCAAGATCACCACCGAGCTGCTCTACGCCTCGTTTCCCGACAAACGCGCGCCCGGGCCCAGCTACGACATCCTGGAGCCGGAGATTGAAGTCTCGCGCAATTTCAAACGCCTGACGCTGGGCGCGCTCGCCGGCTGGGAGACCAGCATGTCCGGCGGCGGCCAAGAATGGCACGTCAAGGCCAGCGCCGCCTACGCCGTCGCGCCGTGGCTGTCGCTGAACGGTCACGCCGGCCGGTTCTTCGCCGCCCGCGGCGCGGACCACGACTATGACGCCTGGGACGTCGGCTCGACCGCGACCTGGCGGCGCCTCAGCCTCGACGCCCGCTACGGCGGCACGGACCGGCCGCTCGCGCAGTGCTTCTTCACCACCTGGTGCCGGCCGGGCGCCTCCGTCGGCCTCACCTATCGGCTTTATCCATAGGCAAGCGCACGAGTCTCAGGGCGGATGTGGCGGCTCGGTCAGCAGCTCGATCGGCACGTCGACGCTCACGGCGCCCGGGTTGGCCCCGTAGTAGCGCCACAGCACCCACGCCCCGACCGCCGCCCCAGGGATGGTCAGGACCATCGAGATCGCCAGCGACTGCCCCAGCGCGCCGAGCCCTGCGGCGATCAGCGCCCCGGAGGCCGCGCCAACGTCCCAACCGCCTTCGGTCAGGATGTGGAACCGGAACGGACAGGGCGAGGCCTTGGCGAGGTTGTAGACCGCAGTCATCTCCGCCGGCAGCAACAGGGCGGCGACGAATGGGCCGGGCGCGTTCGCGGCGACCGCCAGCCAGGGCGAGCCGACGCTAAGCGCGCGCAGCAACGCCAGGCCGGCCGTCGCCGCGTAGGCCAGGACCACCGCGCGGCGACCGCCGCCCTTGTCGATGTGCCGCCCGATCAGCAGCCCGGTGATGGCCCCGACCAGCGCCGCCAGCGCCATCGCGCCGCCGTATCCGGTCAGGCTGCGGCTCAGCGAGATGAACAGCGACACCTGCCAGACGTAGTAGAAGCAAGCGCCCATCCAACCGTCCGTGACAAACAGCGCGAATCCCCGGCTGGCGGCTCGGACAAGTCCCGGCGCCCGGGGCGCAACGCGCACATTCGGCGCGCCCAGCAACGGCAGCGCCGACAGCGCCTGCACCAGCGCCACGGCGGCGAAGGTGATCCGCGGGCCACCGGTCACCAGCGCCCAGGCCCCGACCAGCGGCGCGACGATGCCGACGATCGCCGAGATCGCCTCGCGCACCGCGATCTGCTGGCCGCGGTGCTCGGCGTCGCCGAGCGCGGCGAAGTAGGCGTGGTACGATGGCCAGTACAGCGTATCGCTGAGCGAGCTGACCGCGCAGAGCGCCAGCAGCCAGCCATCGAGCCCGTGCACCTCCGCCAGGAGCGGATACTGGCACGCGGCCAGCAGCGCGCCGGCGATCACCAGTGGCTTCAGCCCGAACCGCTTGCCCAGCGGCAGGATCAGCGGTCGCAGGCAGAACCGCCCGGCGACGATCGCAGCGAACGCGGCCAGGGTCATCGGCACGGAGACGCCGGCGTGGAGCAGGTAGGCGAAGAAGAACACGCCGCCCGCCCCGGCGGCCACCGCATGCACGCCGCTGTGGAAGTTGACGCGGTTGACCGCGTCGTTGCCGAAGAATGCCATGTCAGGAGAGCCGATGACGGATGAGAATGGTCGGGCGCCGCCTGTCAGGGGCGGCCGCCGGCGGCGCAGGCGCTCAGGCGCTAGACGATCAAATCAATGTACTCATCGGTGGGGACTCATGCGGCGATCCGCCCGCGATGGCAAGCCGGCCCCGGAGAAACCCCGTCGCTGTGGCTAAGGCGCCATCAGCGCCATGGCGTAGTTCGCCAGCGAGCGGTTGTACCGGGTGAGGTGCGGCGCCAGCGCGGCCAGGGCGACCGAGAGCGCCTCGCGCGGCTTGCCGGCGTCGGCCAGCGCCAGCGCCAGGAAGGCGGCGACCGCGTCGTCCAACTCGTCCGGCGGCTCGCCACGTTCGTGGCGCAGCAGCTCCTCGGCCTCCCGCGCCTTGCCGAGGTTGCGCAGGGTGCTGGCGAGCTGGATCGCCGCGCGGCGGCGGCGGTAACTGTCGAGCCCGCCCCCTTCGAGCGCCGCGCGATAGAGCGGCTCGGCCTCACGCTCCTGGCCCAGCGAGTCGTGCGCCGAGGCCAGCTCGAACAGCGCCGCCGGGTGATCGAGCGGCGCGGCGCCTACCAAGACCCGCATCTCGGCCAGGAAGTCCGCCGGCTCGCGGTCGTCGAACGAGGCCCACAGCTCGGCGATGCTCCGCTCCCAGGCCGGATCGCCGATACGGGGCCTAGCCATTGCGGTCAGATCAGCCCGGCGAGCGGCGAGGACGGGTCGGCGTACATCCGCTTGCCCATCCGGCCGGCGAGGTAGGCCTCGCGCCCGGCGATCACCGCGTGCTTCATCGCCCGGGCCATGCGGACCGGGTCTTTGGCCTCGGCGATGGCGGTGTTCATCAGCACCGCATCGCAACCCAGCTCCATCGCCAGCGCCGCATCGGAAGCCGTGCCGACGCCGGCGTCGACCAGCACCGGCACGCTCGACTGCTCGACGATCAGGCGGATGTTCACGGCGTTCTGCACGCCGAGCCCCGAGCCGATCGGCGCGCCCGCCGGCATGATCGCCGCCGCACCCAGGTCCTCGGCCTTCTTGCACATCACCGGATCGTCGGTGGCGTAGACCATCACCGAGAACCCGTCGGCGATCAGCAGCTTCAGCGCGCGAAGGGTCTCTTCCATGTCCGGATAGAGGTGCTTGGTCTGGGTCAGCACCTCCAGCTTGACCAGGTCCCAGCCGCCGGCTTCTCGGGCCAGGCGCAGCGTCCGCACCGCCTCCTCGCCGGTGAAGCAGCCGGCGGTGTTGGGCACATAGGTAAAGCGGTCGGGCCGCACGAAGTCGGTCAGCATCGGCTGGTTGGGATCGGAGAGGTTCACCCGCCGCAGCGCCACCGTCACCATCTCGGCGCCGGCCGCCTCGGCCGCGGCGGCGTTGACGGCGTAGTCCTTGTACTTGCCGGTGCCGATGATCAGCCGCGAGCGAAAAGTGCGCCCGCCGACGCTCCAGGTCTCTTCAGGGGCGACTTGCGAGCCGTCCATCTGGTCTCTCCTCAGCCCGCCTCAACCACCACCCACGAACGCCACGATCTCGATCCGGTCCCCGTCGGCCAGCGCCGTCGAGCCGAACGCAGAGCGCGGCACGATCTCCAGGTTGCGCTCGACGGCGAGCTTGCGCCGGTCGAGGCCGAGCAGGACCACCAGCGCTTCGACCGTCGCCGCCGCGCCCACGTCCCTCGCCTCGCCGTTCACGAACAGCCGCAACCCAACGCTCCAAGCAGCAGGCCCGGCCTGACGTCGGTTGAAAAGAGGGCTTTCGTCGGCCCCGTTCTCTCCCTTCGCCGGCATGACCCGGATCAGGTTCAGCGGGTCACCGCGCGGAATTCCAGCGGTTTCTCAGTCCCTTGCCAGGACTCCCCGGAGAAGGCGGCAATCTACGCCCGGGGTGGGTCGCGTCAAGGCCGACGCAGAGGCGCTGCGCCGCCCCGCCCGCCGACCTTTTCGAATTCGGCCAGCGCTGGCGCGCGGACGCGTTGACACCGCTGCGCCGCAGGCCGGACAATCGGGCCATCGATACATTTTGAACCGCAGGCGGGCCCCGGCTCGCCCATTTGATGCAGGAGTTGATCATGGCCGATTTTGGCGCCGCCGACACCGAGGCCTTCCGCAAGGAGGCGCGCGCCTGGCTCGAGGCGAATTTCCCGCCCGCGCTGCGCAAGGAGCCCGACACCACGCTGGAGCAGATGGAGGGCGGGCTGAAGCCCAGCGAGGCGGCCGAGCTGTGGCGCAAGCGCATCGGCGAAAAAGGCTGGGGCACACCGACCTGGCCGAAGGAGTACGGCGGCGGCGGCCTCAGCCAGGCCGAGGCCCGCGTGCTGGCCGAGGAGATGAACCGTATCGGCGCCCGCAACCCGATCGTCGGCATGGGCCCCGGCATGTTCGGCCACACCCTGCTCGAATACGGCGACGAGGCGCAGAAGCTGCAGCACCTGCCGCGGATCTGCCGCGGCGAGCTGCGCTGGTGCCAGGGTTTCTCCGAACCTGGCTCCGGCTCCGATCTGGCGTCCCTCTCGACCAAGGCCGAGGACAAGGGCGACCACTACCTGATCAACGGCCAGAAGATCTGGACCTCCGGCGCCCAGTTCGCCGACTGGTGCTTTTGCCTGGTCCGCACCGACCCGAAGGCCAAGAAGCACGAGGGCATCAGCTTCCTGCTGATCGACATGCGCCAACCCGGCGTCGAAGCGCGGCCGATCCGGATGATCTCCGGCGCGTCAGGCCAGTGCGAGACCTTCTTCACCGACGCGACGGCGCCCAAGGAGAACCTGGTCGGGCAGCTGAATGGCGGCTGGGCCATCGCCAAGCGGCTGCTGCAGCACGAGCGCAACGGCATGGGCAACCGCATGGGCGAGCCGCGTGGTCGCCAGGGAGACGACATCGTCGACATCGCCAGGAAGTACGTCGGTCTCGACGACAGCGGCCGGCTGGCCGATGCCGATCTGCGCAGCCGCCTCACCCAGCACAAGATGGAGGAGCAGGCGTTCCGTCAGACCGTGCGCCGGGCCGCTGCGGAAGCCCGCGGCGCCAACAGCCCCAGCGCCACCACCTCGATCATGAAGAATGTCAGCATGAAGGTGATGCAGGACCGCTCCGAGATCGCCCTCGAACTCATGGGCAGCCAGGGCCTCGGCTGGGACGGCGACGGCTTCGAGAAGGACGAGCTGGCGACCGTTCGCGGGTGGCTGGCCGGCAAGGCCGGCTCGATCTACGGCGGCTCGCAGGAGATCCAGAACAACATCATCACCAAGCGCATCCTCGGCCTGCCCGAAACCACCGGGCAGGGCTGAGCCTCAGCGCCTTTTGACACCAAGCTCGGCGGCGATGTCCTTGACCAGCCGGCCGACTTTGCGGTGTGCGGCGGTGAGTTGGTCGCGGGTGACGCCCCAGCGCTTCATCCAGTATTCCACCGCCTGCCGCTCCGACAGGTCGAGCCGCTCCTTGTCGATGAAGCCGCGCTTGTCCTTCAATCCGGCCATGTCCGACTCCGTGGCGCTCGTGCGCGCCAGCTTTGGCCCATCCGCCAGCGCCGGGAAAGCTGCTAGGTTCATGCCATGACCGACCGACCGAAGCTGCGCCGTCTGATCGAGCTGCCGGGCGTCGCCGACCTCGAGTACAAGGCGCTGATGAAGCCGGCCTACGCCGCGCCGGAGAACCGCGCCGACTATCCGGAGATCGACGCCTGCACGAAGGCGAATTTCGGCCTGACCGCCGACGAGGCCGAGGCGGCGTCGCTGCCCGACGACCTCGACCCGATCGATCATCTGGCGCCTCGCGACCAGGCCGCCGCGTTCGATGCGGCCGGGTGGGACGTCACCGACGACAAGCGCCGGCCGCTGCGCATGCTGCGCCAGCTGGCCCCATCGCTCTGGCTGGCGGTACATGGGGTGGCGGGAAGCCTGCCGCACCTGCCCGAGGACAACCGGCCGAGCGACTGGGCCTCGAAGCTGGCGGCCGACGCGGCCAAGTTTCGCAAGCGCTAGCGCCGGCTCGGCGACCAGCGTTCGGCTCCTATGCTTGTGACCCCACGCCGACGCAGCTAAAAGCGCCCGACTTTGGGCGGCGGCGGGCCGGATGTCGAAACCGATCTATGTATTGAACGGCCCCAACCTGAATCTGCTCGGCGAGCGGGAGCCGCAGATCTACGGGCGCGCGACTCTCGAAGACATCAAGCGACTTTGCGAAGCCAGGGCGGCGACCAAGGGCCGCCAGGTGGTGTTCCGGCAATCCAACCGCGAGGGCGAGCTGATCGACTGGGTGCAGGAGGCGCGCAAGGAAGCCTGCGCCCTGGTGATCAACGCGGCGGGCTACGGCCACACCTCGGTCGCGCTCCATGACGCATTGCGCACCCTGAGCATCCCGGTGATCGACTGCCACCTGTCGAACCCCGCGGCGCGGGAGAACTTCCGGCATGTGTCGTACGTATCGATGGCAGCGGCCGGCGTGGTGTCGGGCTTTGGCCCTGCAAGCTATGAACTGGCCATCGAGGCCGCCTGCGGCCTGGCCGCGGACTGACTGCTTAGCGGCGCAACAGCGAGGTAACGCCCTAGATGGCCGATCCCAAGGCGCAAGCCGATCCGATCGACGCTCGGTTAGTGCGGCGCCTCGCCGCCATCCTGAACGACACCGGCCTGACCGAGATCGAAGTCGAGCGCGGAGACCTGCGCATCAAGGTCGCCCGCAACGGACCGGTCGCGGCCATGCCCACCGTCTATGCGGCGCCTGCCGCGGCTGCCAGCGCCGCGCCAGCCCCGGCCGCGGCTCGCTCTGGCGAGGCGGAGCATGAAGGCGACGTGGTCAACTCGCCGATGGTCGGCACGGTCTACCTGCAGCCGGAACCAGGCGCGCAGCCGTTCGTGCGGGTCGGCGAGCCGGTGGCTGAGGGCCAGACATTGCTGATCATCGAAGCGATGAAGACCATGAACCCGATCCCGGCCCCTCGGGCAGGCCGCATCCTCGAAATGCTGGTCGCCGACGGCCAGCCGGTGGAATTCGGCGAGCCGCTGGCCGTGATCGGGTAGCGTCGCTTCATGTTCGACAAGATCCTCATCGCCAACCGGGGCGAGATCGCGCTCCGGATTCACCGCGCCTGCAAGGAGATGGGGATCGCGACGGTGGCGGTGCATTCCGAGGCCGACGCCGGCGCGATGCACGTGCGGCTCGCCGACGAGAGCGTCTGCATCGGCCCCGCGCCGGTCTCCAAGAGCTACCTCAACATCCCCGCCATCATCGCCGCCTGCGAGATCACCGGCGCCCAGGCGATCCATCCCGGCTACGGTTTCCTCTCGGAGAACGCCCGCTTCGCCGAGATCGTCGAGGCGCACGGCTACACCTTCATCGGCCCCAAGGCCGACCACATCCGCATGATGGGCGACAAGATCGCAGCCAAGGTGGCGGTGAAGACCGCGGGCATCCCGGTGGTGCCCGGCTCCGACGGCGCGCTGCAGTCGGAGGAAGAGGCGATCGAAGCGGCCGAACTGATCGGCTTCCCGGTTCTGATCAAGGCCGCGGCCGGCGGCGGCGGGCGCGGCATGAAGGTGGCCCGCACCCGCGAGGAGCTGCCGGAGGCGCTCTCCACCGCCCGCTCGGAGGCCAAGGCTGCGTTCGGCGACGATGCGGTCTATCTGGAGCGCTACCTCTCGACCCCGCGCCACATCGAGGTGCAGGTGATCGCCGACTCGTTCGGCGCCGTTTGCCACCTGGGCGAGCGCGACTGCTCGCTGCAGCGCCGCCACCAGAAGGTGATGGAGGAAGCCCCCTCCCCGGCCATCGACGCGGCCACCCGCGAGCGCATCGGCGAGATCGTGTGCAAGGCGATCGGCAAGCTGGGCTACCTCGGGGTTGGCACCATCGAGTTCCTGTATGAGCACGGCGAGTTCTTCTTCATCGAGATGAACACCCGCCTGCAGGTCGAGCACCCGGTCACCGAGGCGATCACCGACATCGACCTGGTGCGCGAGCAGATCCGCATCGCCGCGGGCCTGCCGCTGTCGTTCACCCAGGCTGAAGTGCGGTTCGAGGGCCACGCCATCGAGTGCCGCATCAACGCCGAGAACCCGCGCACGTTCGCCGGGTCGCCCGGCCTGATCACCGACTTTCACGCGCCCGGCGGCCTGGGCGTGCGGCTCGATTCGGCGATCTACGCCGGCTACAGCATCACGCCCTACTACGACTCCCTGGTCGGCAAGCTGATCGTGCACGGCCGCGATCGCACCGAGTGCCTGGCGCGCCTGAAGCGGTGCCTGGGCGAGATGGTGGTCGGCGGCATCGAGACCACCATTCCACTGTTTCAGGACCTGATGGTCGAGCCTGACATCCTGGAAGGCCGCTACCACATCCACTGGCTGGAAGAGTGGCTCAAAGGGAACCGCTGACGGGGCCGGTTTGGACAGCTTCTCGATCGACGATCTGATCGACTGCTACCGGCGCGGCGTGTTCCCGATGGCCGACGCACGCCACGACAAGCGGGTGTTCCTGGTCGATCCGGCCCGGCGCGGGGTGATCCCGCTTGACCGCTTCCGCGTCTCGCGCCGCCTTGCGCGCACGGTCCGCGCCGATCGCTTCGAGGTGCGCATCGACACCGCCTTCAGCGCCGTCGTCGCCCACTGCGCCGCGCCGCGGGCCGGGCGGATGGAGACCTGGATCAACGAGCCGATCCAGGCGATGTGCGATGCGCTGTTCGAGCGCGGCGTCGCCCACAGCGTCGAGGCGTGGCGCGAGGGCCGGATGGTCGGGGGGCTCTACGGCCTGGCGCTGGGCGCGGCCTTCTTCGGCGAAAGCATGTTCTCGCTCGAGCGCGACGCCAGCAAGGTGGCGCTGACCCACCTGGTCGCGCGCCTGAAGGCCGGTGGCTTTCGCCTGCTCGACACCCAGTTCCAGACCGAGCACCTGTCCGGATTCGGGGCCGAAGAGATCTCTCGCAGCGAATATGCGGCGCGGTTGGCCGAGGCCATCGACGCCGAGGCCGACTTCCGCCGGATCGACCCCTACGCTGGCGGCGCTGCGGCCATGCAGGTGATCAACCAGGCATCGTAGGTCGGGTGCTGGAACGGGTTCAGGCCCGGCGAGTTGGCGAACATCCAGCCCTTGAACACCTGCCGCGCCGGCGGCGCGGCGATGCCCTCGGCGCCCAGGGGCGCGAAGTCGATCACCACATAGGCCGACTCCTGCGGCGAGGGGCCGCCAAGGCCGGTGCTCTCGCAGGCCTTCACCACGAACACGAGGTTCTTGTAGCGCACCGGCTGGCCCACCTTCGCGGCAAACCGCATGGTCTCGGCGGTCACCTTGTCCAGCGCCTGCAGCACGGCGGCGGGGCTGCGCACCGGCTTGGGACCCGCGGCCGGCGGCGGCGCGGCGGGCTTCGCCGCCAGGCTGTTGGTCGGCGGCGGCTTCTTGCCGTTGTCCTGGTTGTCGCTGTTGTCTTCCGAGGCGCTTTTGTCCGGCGGCGTCACCTCGGGCGGCGCCTGGATCACCGGCACGCCCGGCGGGACGTCCGAACTGGACGACGAAGCGCCGCCTGAGCTGGAGCTCTCATTGTCCGATGGCTGCGCGGTCACCGCGAGGCCAGCGGCGATGGCGATCGCCACGCCGCCGATAAGCCCGGTCGCCAGACGAAAGCGACGCCTCACTCGGGCCTCCAGGCCTCGTAGTCCCCGGTCGCCTTGGCCCGCTCGCCACCGCGCGAGATCGCCCCCTTCGGCCGCCAGGCCCAAAGCGTGCCGGTCAGATTCGGCAGGTGGTCCAGCTCCCAGGCCTTGCGCTTCAACGGGACCTCCGTCGGCGGCTCGTCGAAGGTGTAGTGCAACCAGCCGTGCCACTCGGCCGGCACCTTCGAGGCCTCGGCGTAGCCGCGGTAGATCACCCAGCGGCGCTTGTGGTCATCGTAAGTGCCGCGGGCATCGCGCGCCTGGTAGTAGCGGTTGCCGTAGTCGTCCTCGCCCACGAACACGCCCTGTCGCGCCACGGTGAAGCGGATGCCGATGGTGGCGCCGTTCCACCAGGTGAAGATCGATTTGAGCACGGGGTCGGGACGCTCCCTCGGGCGGTTGCCCGGCAGACTTATAGGTTCGCCCGCCGCCAGCGTCCAGCGAGCTGCGCCGCCGCAAGACGAACGGCCGCAACGCCAGATGTTGGGGATAGAGCGCCGCACCCCCGCAACATCTATTGCGAGCGGCTCCCGACGCAGCCTAGCCTCGACAATGTTGTACGAACGGTATTTCGGGTACCCAATGCGCCTCGAGCCCCGCTTCTCCGCCGCGCCGCTGCCCTTCGCGCCGGAAATACGCTGGGTGGAGCGCGCGGCCGAGCTGGCCGAGGTCGCCGCGCCGCCGTCGTGGACCACGGTACGGGTCGAGGCCTGGCTCGACTGGGCCGACAGCCTGCCGCTCGACGTCCCGGCCGGGACCCCGCCGACGCTGGCGCTGGAGGTGGGGATCGACCCGCTGCTCGCCGGCGGTCCCGATCGCTATGCGCGCCGCCTCGCCGCCTGGGGCCTCGCGCTCGGCGTGTTCGAGGATGCGGCGGCCGCCGCGATCTTTCGCGACGAGCTCTTCGCCGCCCTGGCCGCCGGGATCATCGCCACCGGCGCGCAGCTGCCGTTCGGCGCCCGCGCCAACCCCCTCGCCGCCGACCCGGCCATGCCGCCGCCGCCATGCCTGCCACCCATCGCCGCCAAGCCCTTCACGGACGCTGCCCGGCGCCTCCGCGCCGGGCGCGGCCTCGGCGCCGGCCTCTCCGACATCGCCGCCAAACGTCTGGCGACGGTTACGCTCGCGGTGCTCCGCTGCGAAGGCGACGCCGAGGCCTGCGCCAGCCTCGAAGGCAACCAGGCCCTGGCCCGCGCGGCCTGGGCGGCCCGCGAGGCCGGTCTGCCCGACGTCGCGATCGCCGACGCCGTCGCGCTGGGCCGCGCCGGGCTCGAACTCGACCTGCCCGCCCGCGCCGAGGCGCTCCAGGTCCTGATCGCCGTCGCCGAGCGCGGCGAGCTGAAAGCGATGGCGCCCGCCGCCCGCGCCGCCGGCGACCTCGCGTGGGAGACCTCGGCCCTCACCCTCGCGTTTTCGGCCGACGATGCCGCGCGCCTCGACCTGCTGGCGTCGGCCCCGAAAGGCGCGGTCAATGTGCTGGCGTTCGAGGGACCGGACGGCTTCAACGCGATCGGGTTTGAGACCGCCGTGCAGCTGACGTTCCTGGCGCTCGACCTGGAGGGCCGCGCCGGCTTCCTCGCCGATCCCGCCGCCGCCCACCGCCGCGCCGCCGCGCGCCCCGTGGCGCTGGCGCTGGCCGGCGTGGCGGAACTGAACGTCGCCCGCGCCAACGCCTTCGACAGCGACGCCGCCCGCCAGCTGGCCGCCGACCTGCACCGCCAGGCCCTCGCGGCGACGCAGGTCGTCGAACAGGCCCTCGGCGCCGATTGCGCCCTGAAGCTCTGCGCCTATGACGAACCCGAGGTCGGCCTGCGCCTCGGCGGCCTCACCCTGGGCGCCGCGCCGTGGCCCGGTCCCATCGCGCTCGCCGAGACCGCCGACGGCGTGATCTTTCGCTCGATCGCCGAACCGGCGCTGGCGGCAGCCGGCAAGTCGGGGGTCGACCCGGACGCCCTGCGCACGGCGCTGATCGGTCACGGCGCGCTGGCCGGCGCGCCCGGCGTCAACCACGAGTCCCTGGCCGCCAGGGGCTTCACCGCCCACGAGATCGCCGCCGCCGAACTGGCGCTGCCGACGGCCGCCAGCCTGCGCGCCGCGTTCGCGCCGGCGGTGGTCGGGGCGGGTTTCGTCGCCGACGTTCTGGGCGCCTCCGACGAGGACCTGCGCGACCCGGCCTTCGACACCCTCGCCCGCGCCGGCTTCACTGGGGACGACGTCTCCGCCGCCGCGGCCTTCGCCCTGGGACGCGTCTCGTTGACGTCGGCAGGACTGCCCGCGGCCTTGAGCGCCGCGTTGGCGCCGGGCGAGGCGATCGGTCTGGCCGCGCGCCTGGCCATGATCCGGGCGATCGAAGGCGTCGCCTGCGCGCCGGTGACGGCCCGGCTCGCCTTGCCCTTCGACGCGACGCCCGACGACGCGCAGGTGCTGATGGCCGAGGTCGCGGCCACCGGCGTTCGCGCGATCAGGCTCGAGCGCGCCGCCGCCTCCGCCGACCTCTGGCTCGATCTCGCCGCGCCGCGACCCGCGCGATCGAGCGAAGCCCAGGCCGAGCCGGCGCCGGCGCCGGAGCGGATCGTCGAGCGCTTCATCGAGGTCGACCGCTCGCGTCGCAAGCTGCCCGACCGGCGTAAGGGCTACATCCAGAAAGCCTCCGTCGGCGGACACAAGGTCTATCTGCACACGGGCGAATACGAGGAAGGCGAACTCGGCGAGATCTTCCTCGACATGCACAAGGAAGGCGCAGCCTTCCGCTCACTGATGAACAACTTCGCCATCGCCGTCTCGATCGGGCTGCAATACGGCGTGCCGCTGGACGAGTTCGTCGACGCCTTCGTCTTCACCCGGTTCGAGCCAGCCGGCGAGGTCGAAGGCAACGAAGCGATCCGTTCGGCCACCTCGATCCTCGACTACGTGTTCCGCGAGCTGGGGGTCAGCTACCTCGGCCGCGACGATCTCGCCAGCGTCGACCCGCAGGCGTTGAACGCCGACGGGCTCGGCCGCGGCAAGGCCGACGAGCCGGACCCGCAGGCGGTCGCGCGGTTCATCTCCAAGGGCTTCTCGCGGGGCGCGACGCCGGACAACCTGGTTTTCCTCCCTATCGCCGGCAAGGGACCCAGCGCCGCGCGCGCCGCCGACGTGTGCCCGGCGTGCGGCGATCTCGCGCTCGTACGCAAAGGCCAGTCGCTGATCTGCCAGACCTGCGGCGAACGCGCTCCCCAGGCTGGGTAGACCGTCTTGGTCTGGCCAGGTCCGCTTCCGGCCATCATGGCAGTGGCCGGGTTCGGCCGTTGCGCCACTCGCGTCCGACGGCGGCGGCGAACTATTGGGCGATAGACGCGTCGTAACAGATGATTTCCAGCATGTGGCTGTCTGGGTCGCAGAAGTAGATGGAGTCGCCATTCCTCTCCGAGCCGTGTGATTTCCCCGGGCCAGACATCGTTCCAACGGTATCGAAATTGTCGCCGAACGGTATGCCGTCCGCTCTGAGACGCCCCAATGCCTGGTCAAACTCGGCGCGAGACATTGAGAACGCCAGGTGCAGGCTTGTCTCCGGCGCTCGCTGAATGAGTTGAAGAACTGTCGTTGGGCTCACGCGAACTAGGGCGATGGGCTCGTATTTAAAGCCCAGTGTCTTGTAGTAGAACCGCACGCTCCTCTCTGCGTCTTTGACCGGAAGAATGACGTGGTCCAGAGCGACGGCCATAGCTACCTCCAACGCCGACTGGGGCGGCAGGATTACCACACGCAGGCCTCGGCGGCGCCACAACGTTCGCTCCCGCCCTTCTCGGACTATCCGAACTTCCGCCGATTGGTAGGCCCCGCCTTTCCAGCCCGCTGGCCTCGCCTTTGCCTCGGAGCCGGCGAAACCGCGTCCATCGCCGAGGTCCGTGCCGAAATGAAACCGCTTACGCTCGTCGTCGCCGCCGCTATCGCCCTAACCGTGTTCGGCGTTGCCGCCGAAAGGGCCGCCGCGCAGAACGCCGCGCAGATCGAGCACTCCCGCGACGGCGCCAGCTGCCCGCGGTGCAACCTGTTCCAGGCCGACTTTTCGAATCTCGAACTGAAGAGCCGCGATTTCGCCGGCGCCCGGCTGCGCCAGGCGGACATGTCGGCCGCAGTGATGAACTACACCACCCTGGCCGGCGCCGACCTTCGCGACGTCAACGCCTATGGCGCGGTGTTCACCGGCGTCAGTTTCGCCGGCGCGAACCTGACCAACGCCAGCTTCGTCGGGACCTATCTCGAGGGCGCCAACTTCCGCGGCGCCAATCTTTCGGGCGTGAACTTCTCTGGCGCGGAGATGGATCGGGCGATTGGTCTCACCCAGGGTCAGCTCAATGAGGCCTGCGGCGACGATTCGACCACGCTGCCGCACGGTCTTCGCCTGCGCAGCTGCGGCTAAGCTACGCCATTACTGCGATTTAAGTAGCGGTCCGGGGCTGGGTCGTTGAAAACAACGGGGCGCCGCACGCCGTTCGCGTCGCCAAGGACCGCATTGCCGTTGCCCCGATCCCCGACCGCCCTCCTGTCCCGCATCTCCTTGGCCCTGTGCATGGCCAGCTTCGGGGCGACCCTCGCCGCCACCCACGCCTGGGCGGCTGACGACGGCGAAGACACCGCCCGCCTGCTTTCGTTCGGCGGCATGTGCCTCAACTGCGAACTCTCAGGCCGCAAGCTGCCGGAAGCCAAGTTCATCGGCGCCAACTTCTCCGGCGCCACGATGGTCGGCTCGGACCTGCACGGCAGCGCCTTCTTCGGCTCCAATTTCGCCGGCGCGGACCTGGCCAAGGCCGATCTGCACGGCGCCACGCTGTTCGGTTCGGACTTCACCAACACCGACTTCACCGAGGCCAATCTCACCGGCGTCCATGGCCACGGCGACAATTTCTATGGCGCAAATCTCACGCGGGCCAATCTCGACGGCGCCAATCTCCTGGGATCCGAGTTGGGGCGGGTGAACGGCCGCGACGCCCAGTTCGTCGGCGCCGCGCTGTTCGGCGCCAACCTGACCGAGGGCCATTTCGAGCGCGCAAGCTTCAAGAACGCCAACATGATCGGCGCCAATCTCGCGGCGACCAGCCTCGCGGGCGCCGACTTCAGCGGGGCCAACCTGGCCCACGCCAACATCGCTTCGACCGATCTGTCCCAAGCCCGGGGGCTGACCCAGCCCCAGATCGACGAGGCCTGCGGCGGCCCTTCCACGCGCCTCCCCGCCGGCCTGGTCGCCAAGACCTGCCGGCCGGGTGTCGGTAACGTTATCGTGCTGCACGCGACGGCGCCGATCCACCCGGGCGGTCCGCACTACATCGTGGATCTGACCAGTCCCTAGCCCGCGCCGCGCTCGGCCGCCCGGCCGGCAGCCAGCGTCAAGCCCGCCGTCGATTCGATCAGCGCGCCGTCAAGGGCGAACACCTCGGCGAGCACCCGCGGCGACAGCGCCTCCCGCGGCGGCGCCAGCGCTCTCAGCCTGCCATCCTGCAGCACCGCCAGCCGATCGCAGGCGCGAGCCGCCAGGGTCAGGTCGTGCGAGGTGACGATGACGGCGGCGCCATCGTCGGCGCGCCGGCGCAGGCGCTCCAGGATCAGCAGCTGCGCCTCGGGGTCCAGCCCGGCGGCGGGTTCGTCGGCGACGAGCAATTGGGCGTGCGTCGCCAGCAGCCGCGCCAGCAACACCCGCGCCCGCTCCCCGCCGGACATGTCGAACACGCCGCGCCGCGCCAGCGCGCCCACTTCCAGTTCCGCCAGGCAGGCCTCGGCGATCGCCAGGCTCCGCCGTGGCGCGAGGGCGGCGGCGCCCAGCGCCGCGATGTCGCGCGCGGGCATGTTCCAGGCGACGCGGCGCTCCTGCGGCAGGTAGCCGGCCATCGCGGCGCGCTCGCGCTCGCCGATCGACGGCAGCGGGCGCCCACCCAGCCGCACCTCGCCGGCGCTGAGCGCCTGCAGGCCAAGCGCGGCGCGCAGCAGCGTGGTCTTGCCAGCGCCGTTGGGACCGACGATCCCCAGCAGCTCGCCTGGCGCGACGCTGAACGAGATGTCGGACAGGATCGTCCGCGCCCCGCGCCGCACGGACAGCCCGCGAAGCTCCAGGGCCGCGGTCATGCCCGCCAGCTCCGGGCGGCGCGCCAGGCGACCAGGGCGAACAGCGGCGCGCCGAACAGGGCGGTGACGACGCCGAGCCGCAGCTCCGTCTCGCTGGGAATGACGCGGGCCAGCAGATCGGCCAGGGTCAGCAGGATCGCCCCGGCGATCGCTGAGGGCGCCAGGGTGCGGGCCGGATCGTCCGACACGGCGCCGCGGACCAGGTGCGGCGCGGCCAGGCCGACGAAGCCGATCACGCCGGCCATGGCGACCGAGGCGCCGGTCAGCAGCGCCGCTCCGGCCACCGCGGCCACGCGCAGCCGCGCCATCGGCAGGCCGGAAAGCGCCGCCGTCTCGTCACCGAGGGCCAGCATGCGCAGGCCGGCGCCGGCATAGGCGCAGAGGGCCGTCCCAAGCGCTATCGGCGCGACGGCCCACGCCAGGTCGCTCCAGTCCCGGTTGGCGACCGAGCCCTGCAGCCAGGCCAGCACCTCGGCCAGGGTGATCGGCGACGGGGACAGGTTGAAGATCAGCGCCGTCGTCGCCCCGCCCAGCGCCGCCAGCGCGACGCCGAACAGGATCAGCGTCTCCGGCTCGCGGAACCGCGCCGCCAGCAAGGCCACCGCGGCGCCCGCCGCCAGCGCGCCGCCGAGCGCGGCCCCTTCGAGCGCGCCCGGCGCCGCGCCCAGTCCCAACACGATCGCCAGCGCCGCCGCCGAGCCGGACCAGGCCGAGACGCCCAGCACACCAGGCTCGGCCAGCGGATTGCGCAGCAGTCCCTGCATCACCGCGCCTGCAAGACCCAGCGCCGCGCCGGCCATCGCCGCGCAGCAGGTCCGCGGCGCGCGGATGCCGAACAGGATCTCAGCCGCCGGAGAGCCTGGACGCACGAACGCGTCGAGATATTGCCCAGCGCTGAGGGTGGTCTCGCCGAACGCCACCGACAGCGCGAGGGCGCCGCCAAGGCCGAGGGTCAGCAGGAGGATCAGGCGCATCAGCGCGTCGGCCGCGCCTGCGCCAGCGTCAGAGCGCCGTCGGCGGCGAACCAGGCCGGGCAGCCAAGCATCGAGCCCGGAAGCGAGGCGATCGCGCGCTGGCGAACAAGCCGTTGCAGGTAGCCGTTCGCGGCGATGGTCCAGTGCTGGCGCCCGCCTTCGAGGTCGCTGAAGAACCCTAACACCAGGGCGGCGGGCGGATGCAGTACGAGCTGTTCGAGCGAGACCGGCGCATAGCCGCCGCTGGTCGTTGTGCTGGCAAGGCCGGCGGCCGCCATGATCGCCCCGACCAGCGTCTGTGGTCCCGCGGTAAATGCGCCGGGCGTCAGATAGAGCGCCCGGGCGCCGGCCCAGGCGTTCCGGCTTGCGGCGAGTTTCGCGTCCATCCCCGCGATCAGCGTCTCGCCAGTGGCCCGCCGGTCAAGCGCCGCGGCGAGCTTGCGGATATCGGCGCGAACGCCGGTGAAGTCGCTCGTCTCGTCGATCTGGACCACCGTCACGCCGCGCGACGCGAGTGCCGCCGGCAACCGCACATCGCCCGCCCAATTGGTGACGGCCATAGTCGCCCGCGCGCCAAGGATCGCCTCAACACTCGCCCGCCGCTCCGGCAGTCCCACCGCCTGTCCGCGCAGGTAGGAGTCGTCGTTCAGCGCCCGCTTGGAGAGCCCGACGATCTCGTCCCGCGGCGCCAGAGCCAGCACGTACTGATCGGCGCACTGGTCAAGCGAGACGATGCGCGGTTTGGCCTGGGCGCCGCCGGCCGCCGCGAGGGCGGCGACAAGGGCGAGGAGCGCCGTTCGCACCGTTGTTCAGTCGGCGACCAGGCCGTGGAGCAGGCCATCGAGCAGCAGGGTGATGAGCTCGTCGGCCGGCGCCCATTCGACGTTCGGCCGGGTGATCATCAGCGCCACCAGACCGTGACAGGCGGTCCATAGCACCTGGGCGGCGGCGTTAGGGTCGCTGCTGCGAAGGCGGCCCTCCGCCGCAATGTCGGTGACGACGCCGACATAGCGCTCGTAGCACAGGCGAGAGGTCTCGGCGGTCGCGAGCTGGGTCGGGCTCGTGCCGGGGCGCTGGTTCGCGCAGTACACCAGCCGGTAGGCGTTCGGATGCTCCAGCCCCATGCGCATATAGGCCTCGAGCAACAGTCGCACCCGAGTCACCGCATCGATGGGCATCGCGGCGATCTGGCTGTTCTGCTGCAGCAGCGCCTGCAGGGCGCCCAGGCAGATCTCGTGCAGGATCTCGTCCTTGTCGCGGAAGTGCATGTAGAGCGCGGTCGAGGAGACGCCGACCTCGTCGGCGATCTTGCGGATCGTGGCGCCTTCGTAGCCGTCCGCGACGAAGATCCGTTCAGCAGCTTCCAGGATCTCGATGCGGCGGAGGTGGCCGTCGCCCTTGGCCTTGCGGGCCGATTTCACCGGCTTACTGAGAACTGCTTCCACGCCCGAACACCCACCGCCAATCACCAATGCCCACTAAAGGCGCTTCGGGCGCTTCGGGCAAGGCCGCCGCGCCTGGACGCGAGCGCACGCCGGCGGCTAAGCCTTGCCGATGGATGTGCGCCGGGGTCTGAGCATCGCCGAGGCGCCGGTTGTGATGCGCACAATCGGCTGGGACGACTACGCGCTGGTCGATTCCGGCGGCGGGCGCAAGCTGGAACGCTACGGTAAGCACCAGGTCGTGCGGCCCGAGCCGCAGTGCCTCTGGCGCCCGGCGCTGCCGCAGGACGCTTGGGACGGCGCCGACGCGATATTCGACCCGGAAGGCGATGATGACGCCGGCCGCTGGCGCTTCGCCGGCGCGCCGCTGCCGCCATTCGAGCTCAGCTGGCGCGGGGCGAGATTCTGGGGCCGTTTCACGCCGTTCCGCCACCTCGCCTTCTTTCCGGAGCAGGCGGCGAACTGGGACTGGCTCGACCAGCGCGTGCGCGCTTCAGGAAAGTCGCAGAAGATACTGAATTTGTTTGGCTATACTGGTGTCGCGAGCCTGGTCTGCGCCGCCGCTGGCGCATCGGTCACCCACGTCGACGCCTCGAAGCGCGCGGTCGCCTGGGCGCGGGAGAACGCCGAACTCTCCGGCCTCGCCGAGCGACCCGTGCGCTGGCTGACCGAAGACGCCCGCAAGTGGGTGCAGCGTGAGGCGCGGCGCGGTTCGCTCTACGACGGCATCGTGCTGGACCCGCCGAAGTTCGGGCGCGGGCCCGGCGGGGAGGTCTGGCGGCTGCTGGAAGACCTGCCGGAGCTGATCGCCGGCTGCGCCGCCCTGCTCTCGCCGGACGCCGCGTTCCTGCTGGTCAACGCCTATGCCGAGCGGCTCTCCGGCCTCGCCCTCGCCGGTCTGCTCGGCCAGGCGCTCGCAGGGCGGGGTGGGACGATCGACTGGGGCGAGTTGGCGCTGATCGAGCAAGGCGGCGAGCGCGGCGTCGGCGTCTCGTTCTTCGCCCGCTGGAGCGCGGCGCCCCAGGGTGATGGGCCGTGAGCCGGGCGATCACTTCGCTCGCGAACCCCACCGTGAAGGCGGTGCGGGCCCTGCACATGCGCAAGGCCCGCGAGGAGAGCGGCCAGTTCCTCGCCGAGGGGCTGAAGATCGTCACCGAGGCCGTCGAACTGGGCCACGCACCGCGCGTCCTGCTCTACGGCGCCGACGCCGCGCCCCATCCCCTGCTGCGCCGCGCGCTGGCGGCGACCGAATCGGCCGGCGGCGAGGCGATCGAGGTCAGCCGCGACATCCTGGCCAAGATCTCCCGCCGCGAGAATCCGCAGACCGTGCTGGCGGTGTTCGAGCAGGCGCTCGCGCCGCTGGCCAGCCTGGCGCCCGCGAGCGCCGCCTGCTGGGTGGCGCTGGAAGCGGTGCGCGATCCGGGCAATCTCGGCACGATCGTGCGCACCGCGGACGCGGCCGGCTGCGGCGGCGTGATCCTGGTCGGCGACTGCTGCGATCCCTTTTCGGTCGAGGCCGTGCGGGCGACCATGGGCTCGATCTTCGCGGTGCAGATCGCCAAGGCCACGGTGGCGGCGTTCATGGCCTGGCGGGAGCGCTGGCCAGGCTCGGTGGTCGGCACGCTGCTCACGGCGACGACCGACTTCCGCGCCGCCGCCTACGCGCCGCCGACGCTGATCCTGATGGGCAACGAACAGGCCGGCCTCACCCCGCAACTCGCCGCCCTCTGCGACGTCGCGGTGAAGATCCCGATGCGCGGCCGCGCCGACAGCCTGAACCTCGCGGTGGCCACCGGGGTGATGATCTACGCGGCGACGAGCTGAGCCGCTGGCCAGCGGCTACTTGTCGCTTTCGTCGCTGTCGTCCGGCTGGTCGAGTGTCTTGTTTTCAGTCCGAATGATCGCCTCGAACTTCTGAAAGTCCGACGGCTTGTCGACCACGTACATGACGCAGTGCATCCAGCCCAGGTGGTAGAAGCCGGCTGCGTAGGTCAGCAGGCAGATGTCGCGGTGATAGGCGGCGATCCAGGGCGCGGCCTGGGCCGCCCGCTCGTATTCGACAGCCGCCGCCAGCAGACCAGAGCGGCTCCTGGCGGACTGATACAACGCCAGGCCGGCCGCCTCGTGCCGGCGCGCCGCCTCGGGCGTTGGCGGCGGTTCCGGGAGGCTCGCCGCCAGCAGACGCAGGTCATACTGGTAGGTCGGGGCGGCGAGGCAGGGCGCGGCGTCGCTCACCAGCTCCAGGTAGCCCGCCGTGGTGAGATCAGACGCCTTGGGCATCTGAGCGAAGACCAGCTTGTCGACCTTGTCCGCCTTCGGGTCTGTCGCGGGCTGCTGGGACCAGTCGAGCCGCGCGTAGGCGCTGACGAGCCGGCCACGGGCGCTCAGGAAAGCCCGCACCTCGTCGCGGATCGCCCCTTGCGGATAGTCGGGGTTGTCCTTGAAGAACTGCTCCTCGGTGAGTGGGTCGTCGGGTGTCTTCCCGGCGGCCGCGGCGAGATCCGCGCCCCGATCGAGCAGCAGCTTAAACAGCGCCTCGTTCTTGTCGAGCAGCGCCCGCCCGACGGGGGTTTGCCCGTCCGCGCCGTGGTTCTCGACGTCGGCCCCAAGGTCGAGCATCAGGCGGGTCTGATCGATGTCGCCGCGCATGACCGCCAGATTGAGGGAGGTGTTGGCATCGTCCACATCACCGAGATCTGGCGACGCCCCCTCATCCACCAGCCGGGCCGCGCGCAAAGCGTCGGCGTGTACGGCGTCGAGCATGAGATGATCGTCGTAACCGTCCGGGTTCATGCCGTAGGCGAGGAAGAGATCCAACAGATCAGGCTGCCCGGCTTGCATCCAGTGCCACGCAGCCTCGTGCGGCCAATGGTTGTTGACCGGAGAGCCGGCGGCGAGCAGCAGCTTGATGGTCGGCATCGCTGCTTGCAGGCGCGCGATGTCATCGGCGGTAGCCGCGGCGTTGTTGGTCGGCCAGGCCGGAATCGCTTCGTCGAGCGCCGTCCGGTCCTGCTCATTCTTGAGCTTCAGATCGGCGTGGGCGTCCAGCAACACCTGCACCAGGTCGGGCCGATGCGCGCTGGCCGCATACATCAGCGGCGTGTAGGCCGGCGCCGGCGGACCGTTGACAGCGGCGCCGGCAGCGATCAGGCGGTGGGTCAGTGCGAGATCGCCGCCGATGAGCGCGAGGCTGAGCGGCCGGGTCTTGTCCGAATTCGGCAGCGCCACATCCGCCCTGGCGCCCTTGTCCAGCAGATAGAGTGCCAGATCGAAATGGCTCGCCGTCATCGCGTAGGCGAGCGGCGTGAAACCGGCAGCGTCGCGACCGTCTACGGCGGCGCCGTCCTGCAGCAGCAGCGCCGCCTGGGCTAGATCGCCCGCCTCGGCTGATTTGCACAGATCACAGTCGGCAGCGTCGGCGCGCGGCGCCGCCGCGCCCAGGAGCGCGATGCAAACACCGATGAGGCCGAGCGCTCGCGCTAGCACGGCGGTGGCGGCGCCAGGTTGGCGGTTTCCGGTCGACCGGGCAACGCCGTTCCGGGAACGCGCTCGCCGCCTGAGCGTGCCGCGCCCGGCCCGCACCCGTGCTTCGCCAGGTTGGCCTTGTAGACCTCCATGCCGTGACAATTCAGATCCGGCGAGCTCGAACAGGCGAACGTCTGCACCGTCAGCCTTGGCGCCGTTTCGTGGATCACGTCGACGAAGCTCGGCGGGTGGAACAGCGCCAACGAACCGATCACCTCCGCATTCACCATGCCGCCGCCGATGGCGAGCGACAGAGGCGGCACCGGGTCGCCGCTGTTCACGTAGATCTGCACCGAGCCCACCCGGTGGTCACGCACCAGCTGGTCCCACATCTGCAGGCTTTCGGCCGTAATCTGCGGACCGTACAGCACCACCTTGTCGGCAACCACGTCGCGATTTTCCAGCGCCGCGAGGCAGATCATCGCGCCGTTGGAGTGACAGGCCAGCTCGTCGAACTGCCGCCCTTTCAAGCCGTCGTACCCCGCCTGGTTCTCGGCGGTGTACTGGCCGTTCTTGTACTCGTCGAACACCACACGGGTGGCCAGGTCGACCGCCGTATTAGTCGAGGCGGCAATGCCGAGCACGAAGTTGTACCGATCGAAATCCACGCCGTCGGCGTAGGGCAGCCCCGCCAATCGCATCTGCTCGGCCATCATGGCGTGGGCCTTAGCCACCAGCGCCGGATCGGCATTCTGGACGTTGTAGCCGGTGATCCAGCGCGTGCCGCCGATCAGGCCCTGGCCGGCCGGCGCATAGGATCGCCCGTCGACGATGACCGGCGCGCGTCCGGCCCCGGCCGTCGTTTCGGCCTGGGCCGACGGGTCGGTTCCGACCATCCCGCCGGCCGCCTTGATCGCCGCGACGATCGCTGGATCGGAGTCCGACGCGCCAGCGCGATAGGCGGCAAGCCTGGCGTCCGCCGACGCCTGCGCGGCGGCGGCGCGATCAGCGGCGCCGGCGTTCTGCTCGAGCTCGGCGCGCCTGCGCTGCACGTCGGCCTCAGCCGCGGCCTTGGCGCTCGCAACCCGGGCGGCCAGGTCTTCCGCGTCGACCCACCGTTCGAAATCGGCGACGGCTTGGGCGTCTTGCGGCCAGGCGCCGAGCGTCTCCTTGAAGTACTGCAGCGCAAGACGCTTGTTCCCCGCCTGCAGCGCGACCTGGCCGCGCAGCCAGCTGATGAACGCGCGAATATTCGGGCCGTTGGCCAGCTGCTGTCGCGCCAGCGCCAGACTCAGCGCGTCGCTATAGTTTCCGGCCGCGATCGCAGCCTGTTCCCGCTGCTGATAGCTCGCGATCTGCCCCTGCAGCTGAGCGTCAGCGGCATCCTGACGCGCCCGATTAAGCTCGCGCTGGTTGTCGATGCGGGCGCGCACGCAGTTGATGTCGCAAGGCGGCGGCCCGGCCGATCCATGGTGTGAACAATCCACGCCGAGCTGGGCGCAGGCGCTCTGCGCCAGCCCCGCCAGGGGCGCGGCCAAGGCGATGGCGCACACGACCGCGCCGACCGCCCAACCCCCCCAACGTCTGGTCCTGACCGCCCTCATGCGCTGACCCGATCGACCCGTCGTCGAATTTGACGGCCCGACAGCGAAGCTCGCAAGCGAAAAGCGCGCCGTCGCGCGCAGAAGGCGCACGGCTCAACCCCGCCGCGGCTTGGCCCGGGTGGTTGGCGCGGCGCTGGCCGGGTCCTCGGGCCAGACGTGCTTGGGGTAGCGGCCGCGCATGTCCTTACGCACTTCGCCCCACGAGCCGCGCCAGAAGCCGGGTAGGTCCTTGGTCAGCTGGATCGGCCGATGGGCCGGCGACAGCAGCGCCAGCGTCAGCGGGACCCGTCCGCCGGCCACAGTGGGATGGGCCCCGAGGCCGTAGAGTTCCTGCACCCGCACGTCGACTCGCGGCCCGCCGTCGCTGGCGTAGTCGATGGTGAATCGCGAGCCGGTCGGCGCCTCGAACTTCGCTGGCGCCAGCTGATCGAGCCTGCGCTGGGCCTCGTACGGGATCAGCGCTTTGAGCGCCGGTTCAAGGTCGCCCACGGCGCCCAGCAACGACTTGCCGGCCAAGGCCGGCTCCAGCCAGGCGTCCAGACCGGCCAGCAGGGCTTCGTCCGACAGATCCGGCGCTTCGAGCCCCTGACCGCGCAGGAATGCGGCACGCGCTCTCAGCGCCGTCGCGCCATCGCTCCACGGCAGCGCCTCCAGGCCCCGGCGGCCGACATCATCCATCAGCGCGGCGGTGATCAGCGCCGGGTCCGGATTGGCGATCAGACGCTCTTCGACGGCGAGCCGGCCCAGGGCGACGATCTCCTTGGCGCGCAGGCGGCCGGCGGCGTCGGGCTCGAGCCTGGCCTCGCGGGTCAGGCGGTCGGCGAACGCGGCGCTCAACTCGGCGGGATCGAGCTCGGCGGCCAGCAGGATGCGATCGCGGGCCGCGCCGCCGCCCAGCTCGGCCACCGCCAGCCACTGCGCCTTGGCCAGCGGCTCGGTCGGCTCCATCTGCACGCCGCGGCCGGTGGCGAGCTGAAACTGGCCGAGCGGGCCGCGCGCCTTGGCGATCCGCTCGGGCCAGGCCTCGGCCAGCAGCAGGGCGTCGCTCAAGGGCGGCATGTCCGACGCCGCGCCAGCGTCTGCCGCCCAGCGGCGCGCAAGGCCGGCGGCGTCGCGGGCTCGAGGACTGCGGTCGCGCTGGAAGCCGTCGAGCCGGGTCTCCAGGTCGACGGCCCGGCCGCCGAGGCCGCGTTCGACCACCAGCGCGGCGATGCGGGCGGCGCGCTCGGCCTGGCCGGAGGCGGCGGCGCGCAGCACCATGTGCGCCAGCCGGGGCGGCAGCGCGATGCCGGCCATGCGGCGGCCGTGGGCGGTCAAGGCGTCGCCCCCGTCCAGCGCACCAAGCCGCTGCAACAAGGTGCGGGCCTCGGCCATCGCCGGCGCCGGCGGCGGGTCCAGGAACACCAGGCGGTCGCCCGAACCCCACTGCGCCAGGTCGAGGGCGACACGGGACAGGTCCGCCTCCAGGATCTCCGGACGGTCGAACGGAACCAGGCTGCGGGTCTCCGGCTCGTCCCAGAGCCGGTAGCAGACGCCGGGCTGGGTGCGCCCCGCCCTGCCCCGCCGCTGGTCCGCCGCGGCGACGGAGACCCGCACCGTCTCCAGCCGGGTGAGGCCGCTCGCTGGATCGAACCGCGGGACGCGGGCCATGCCGGCGTCGATCACCACCCGCACCCCTTCGATGGTGAGGCTGGTCTGGGCGATCGACGTCGCCAGCACCACCTTGCGGCGTCCGGGCGCTGCGGGCGCGATGGCGCGGTCCTGGGCGGCGGGCTCGAGGGCGCCATACAGCGGCGCGATCTCGACGGCGGGGTCCCTGACGCGCTCAGCCAGCCGCTCGGCGACGCGGACGATCTCGCCCTGGCCGGGCAGGAACACCAGCAGGCTGCCGGTCTCCTCGGCCAGCGCCTTCTGCACGGCGCGCACCACCTGGTCCTCGAGCCGCAGCGCCGGGTCGCGGCCGAGATAGCGGGTCTCGACCGGGAACATCCGGCCAAGGCTCTCGATGATCGGCGCATCGTCCAGCAGCGCGGCCACCGGCGCCGGATCGAGGGTCGCGGACATCACCAGCAGCTTCAGGTCCGGCCGCAGCAGGTTCTGGGCGTCCTTCGCGAACGCAAGACCGAGGTCGGCGTCGAGGCTGCGCTCATGGAACTCGTCGAACAGGACGCCGGCGACACCCTCCAGCCCCGGATCGTCCAGGATCATCCGGGTGAACACGCCCTCGGTGACCACCTCGACGCGGGTCCTTGCCGAAACGCGCGACGCCAGCCGCACCCGGTAGCCGACGGTGTCGCCGACCTGCTCGCCCAGCGTCCAGGCCATGCGTTCGGCGGCGGCCCGGGCGGCGATGCGGCGTGGCTCCAGCACGACCAGCTTGCCGCCGGCCACCCAGGGCTCGTCCAGCAGCGCCAGCGGCGTGACGGTGGTCTTGCCGGCCCCCGGCGGCGCCACCAACACGGCGGCGTTGTTCGTCGCCAGCGCCGCCTTCAGCGCCGGCAGAGCCTCTTCAATCGGCAGCATGGCTGCCGGGTTCTATTCGACCGGCGGCTGGGTGCCGATAATGGCGATCTCGGCCTCGAGCGTTGGTCCCGTCCTGCCAAGCTTCGAGAACCAAAGCCCGTAGGTGAAATAAAGCAGCGTGCCCACGCCCAGGTACCAGAGGAAGAAGCTGCGGGTGGCCGGCACCGCCATCAGGCTCATCAGCAGGAAGATGCACATCAAGACGCCCATGATCGGCACCAGCGGATAGAGCGGCGTGCGGAATGGGCGGGCCATCTTGGGGTGGGTGACGCGAAGATAGATCACGGTGCCGCAAACGATGGCGAACGCGGCCAAGGTTCCGACGTTGGTCAGGTCGGACAGCGCGTCCAGCGACATGAACCCGGCCGCGCCGGCGGCGACGATGCCGACGATGATGGTGTTGATCCAGGGCGTCTTGAAGCGCTTGTGGACGATGGCCAGCTGCGAGGGCAGCAGGCCGTCGTGGCTCATGGTGTAGAAGATGCGGGTCTGGCCGTAGAGCAGCACCAGCATCACGCTCGACAGGCCAGCGATGGCGCCCAGCTTCACCAGCACGGCGAACCAGCCGATGCCGATCTGGTTCACCGCCATCGCGATGGGCGCGGCGTTGTCGAGCGACTGGTAGGGCACGATGCCGACCAGCACCGCGCAGGTGGCGATGTAGAGGATGGTGCAGATGACCAGGGCGCCGAGGATGCCGATCGGCATGTCGCGCCCAGGGTTGCGCGACTCCGCGCCCGCGGTGGAGACAGCCTCGAAGCCGATGTAGGCGAAGAAGATAACCGCCGCGCCGTGGATCACACCGCCGAGGCCATAGTGCGAGCCCTTGGCCCCCGTGATCACGTCCAGCAGCGCGCGGCCGATCTGGTGGGGCATGTCCATCGGCGTCCCTGGCGGCGGCGCAGGGACCTGGGCCGGCACCAGCGGCGACCACAGGTGCGGGTGGACGTAGAAGGCGCCGATGCAGATGAAGGCGATCACCACCGACAGCTTGATGAAGACGATGACGTTGTTGACCGTCGCCGATTCCGACACGCCGATCACCAGCAGGCAGGACACCGCCAGGATGCCGATCACCGCCGGCAGGTTGAGCACGCCGTGGGCGATCACCACCCCAGCGGCGTTTTTGACCGCTTCGCCAGGCGCCGCCGTGAGCTCCGGCGGGATCACGATGTGCATGTCCTTCAGCAGACTGACCAGATAGCCCGACCAGCCCACCGCCACGGTGGAGGCCGCGAGCCCGTATTCGAGCAGCAGCAACAGGCCCATGATCCAGGCCACGATCTCGCCCGTCGAGGCGTAGCTGTAGGAATAGGCCGAGCCGGAGACCGGCAGCGCCGAGGCCAGTTCGGCGTAGCTGAGCGCCACGAAGGCGCAGAGCAGCCCGGTGATCACGAACGAGATCATGATCCCAGGCCCCGCCCAGACCGCAGCCGCACGGCCGGTCAGGACGAAGATGCCAGTGCCGATGATGCAGCCGATGCCCAGCAGGATCAGGTTAAGCGCACCAAGTGTTCGTTTCAGCTCGCCGTGATCGGTCTCGGCATGGATCATCTCCACCGGTTTGCGCTGGAAGATGCGCCCCACTACCCCGACGTTGGCCATGATCGCTCCGCGCACCCCTGGACTCGGGGCAGGCTACGCCGATCCTTGGTCTGGCGCCAATGCGCCGCTCGGTTGGCGGCCGCGCTGAGACCTCACTTTGCGAAGCCGCCGGCCAGACCCTATTCTCCCGGAATGTCAGAGCCCCAGAAGCCGCCGATCCAGGCCATCGTCGCCCCGGTGACGCCGCTGCAGCAGAACTGCACCATCGTCTGGTGCACCAAGACCCGGAAGGCCGCGGTGATCGATCCGGGCGGCGAGGTTCAGCGGCTGCTCGCCATCCTCGCGGACCAGAAGCTGACGCTGGAGAAGATCTGGGTCACCCACGGCCACATGGACCACGCCGGCGGCACGGCGGCGCTGAAGGCGGCGACCGGCGTTCCGATCGAAGGCCCGCACAGGGACGACGTGTTCTGGATCGACCGCATCGCCGAGAGCGGTCAGCGCTATGGCATGCCGGACGCCAAGTCATTCACGCCCGACCGCTGGCTAGAGGACGGCGATCGCGTCACGCTCGGCGAGACCGAGTGGGAGGTCTACCACTGCCCCGGCCACACGCCGGGCCATGTGATCTTTTTCCACCGCGAAGCGCGCTTCGCCCAGGTCGGCGACGTGCTGTTCGCCGGCTCGATCGGCCGCACCGACT
Organism: Caulobacteraceae bacterium; assembly: GCA_035604515.1. GTDB lineage: Bacteria > Pseudomonadota > Alphaproteobacteria > Caulobacterales > Caulobacteraceae > Acaudatibacter. The sequence goes on from DATNIH010000284.1 coordinate 33,273, forward strand.
TTCCGCGCGGAAGCTTCCCGGACCTGATCGCCTCGATCACTCAGAAGCTCTGGCCGCTAGGCGACGATGTCACCTTCGTGCCCGGCCACGAACAGCTCTCCACCTTCGGCCAGGAGCGCCGCACCAATCCGTTCGTCTCGGACGAGGCCCTGGCGTCGATGCGGGGCTAGACGTTCGATGGCGACGACCAGACGCGCCTTTACAGGAGCCGCCGTCGCCATGGCTGCCGCCACCGCCTCGCCAACCCTCGCCGCGCCAAAGCCGCTGCGCATCCTGATCCTGGGCGGGACGGGCTTCACCGGTCCGCACCAGGTTCGCTACGCCCTGGCCCGCGGCCACAAGGTCACGCTGTTCAACCGCGGCCGCGAGCTGGACGCCTGGGCCGGCCAGGTCGAGGAACTGATCGGCGATCGCAACACCGGCGACCTGAAGGCGCTGGAGGGCCGCGCGTGGGATGTCTGCATCGACAACCCCACCACCCTGCCCTTCTGGGTCCGGGACGCCGGCAAAGCGCTTGCGGGGAAGGTCGGGCACTACGTCTTCATCTCCACCATCTCGGTCTATGCGGCCAACGATCGGCCGGCCGACGAGAGCGCCGCTGTGCTGGCCTATGCGGGTCAGGACCCGATGGAAGAGACCATGGCCACGCTCACCGCCAGCAAAGGCGCGCTCTACGGGCCGCTGAAGGCGGTCAGCGAGGCGGAGGCCAAGCGCCAGTTCGGCGCGGCGACCACCATCATCCGACCGGGCCTGATCGTCGGACCCGGCGACGAGAGCGACCGCTTCACCTACTGGCCGGTGCGGCTGGCGAAAGGCGGCGAGGTGCTGGCGCCCGGCGATGGGAGCGATCCGGTCCAGCTGATCGACGCGCGCGACCTCGCCGAATGGACCGTCCGTATGGCCGAACAGCGCACCTTCGGCATCTTCAACGCCACCGGTCCGGCAGGTACGCTTCGCATGGCCCAGATGCTGGGTGACGTTTCGCGGGGCGTCGGCGCCAACGCCAAGCTGGTCTGGATTCCGCAGAGCTTTCTCGACGCCAACAAGGTCTCGGCCTGGTCCGACATGCCGGTCTGGATTCCCGGCCACGGAGATACGGCCGGTTTCGCCCGGCGGGATATCCGCCGGGCCCTGGCCGCCGGCCTGACTTTCCGGCCGCTGGCGACCACGGCGAAGGACACGCTGGATTGGTTCAAATCCCAGTCGGACGCGCGCCAGGCGAAGCTGCGCGCTGGTCTCGCGCCGGACCGGGAAGCCCAGCTTTTGGCGCAGTGGCAGGCGAAGACTTGAGCCGGGGCTTAGCGCCGCGGGGTTGGCGTTACGCCGATGTTGCAATCGAGACATTCGTGCGCCACAGCGGGCCTTGAGCCTTTAAGGCATGCAAGCGACCTCTGAGATGGCGACCCCCAACGCCGAAATTGCCGAGAAAATCCTGGTGGTCGACGATGACCCCGGCATCCGCGACGTGGTCGCCGAGTTCCTGCAGCGGCACGGCTATCACGTCGAGACCGCGGCGGACGGCAAGGAGATGGACCGCTCCCTCGCCCGCAACCCGGTCGACCTGGTGGTGCTGGACGTGATGCTGCCGGGCGAGGACGGCCTGGCCATCTGCCGCAAGCTCTCCCGCCCCGACGGCCCGGCGATCATCATGCTGTCGGCCATGGGCGAGGAGACCGACCGCATCGTCGGCCTGGAACTGGGCGCCGACGACTATGTGCCCAAGCCCTGCAATCCGCGCGAGCTGCTGGCGCGGGTGCGGGCGGTGCTGCGCCGCCGCCGCGAACCGCGCGGCGACGAGAGCCTGGATGCGGCCTGCGAGTTTGCCGGGTGGCGGCTCGATCTGGTCCGCCACGAGCTGCGCTCGCCCGAGGGGGCGGTGGTCAACCTCTCCAGCGGCGAGTTCTCGCTGCTGCGCGCCTTCGTCGAACGACCGCAGCGGGTGCTGAGCCGCGACCAGCTGCTGGAATTCGCCCGCGGACCGCAGTCCGACGCGTTCGACCGGGCGATCGACGTCCAGATCAGCCGGCTGCGCCGCAAGCTCGACGACAGCGGATCGGGCCAGGAACTGATCCGAACGGTGCGCAACGAGGGCTACATCTTCACGCCTAAAGTCTCCCGCACGCCATGAACCGATGGCCGACGACCACCCTGTTCCTCCAGGCGCTGGGCCTGGTGGGGGCGACGCTGGTCGCGGTGTTCGTCTCGGCCATGGTGGTGATCCTGAACCTGCCGCCGCCGCCGCCCGACGTCTATTCGGTCGCCGAGGTGGCGCAGGCGATCAAGACCGGCAAGGGCGGCCAGGCGATCGAAGGTCGCCCACTCGAAGTGCGTCGTGAAGATCGGGCGCCGACCGTGTCGAACACCCTGCTGCAGCGCCGTCACCTCAGCTTCAGGGCGGGCCTTGCCCAGGAGCTGAAGGTCAACGTGAACGACATCGTGCTGGTGCAGGACCAGGGGCCGGTGTTCTACGGCCCGCCGCGGCTGCTGCGCCACCCGCCGCCCACCGCCTCGGCGCCCGAGCAGACCGTGATCTTCGGCTCGTTCCAGGCGGCGCTGCGCCAGCCGGACGGCAGCTGGCGCGTGGTCGCCCCGCAGCGCCAGCTGATCGCGCCCTGGCAGCAGCGAAACATGATCGTGTTGAGCGTCGCGTTCGTCGTGGTCATGCCGCTGGCCTGGTGGTTCGCCCGGCGCCTCGCCTCCCCGATCGCGGCGTTCGCCCGCGCCGCCGAGCGGCTAGGCCGCGATCCCGACGCGCCGCCGCTGAACGTGCGCGGCTCGACCGAGATCCGCTCCGCCGTCGCGGCGTTCAACCTGATGCAGGAGCGGCTGAACCGCTACGTCTCCAACCGCACCACGATGATCGGCGCGATCGCCCATGACCTGCGCACGCCGCTCACCCGGCTTCGGTTCCGCATCGAGGCCGCGCCAGATGAGCTGAAGGCCAAGCTCGCCGCCGACCTCGACGAGATGGAGGCGATGGTCGCTTCGACGCTCGCCTTCGTCCAGGACGCCACTAGGCCGGTCGAACGCACCAAGCTGGAGATTTCGTCGCTGGTCGAGACGGTGATGGACGAGGCGGCGGAAACCGGCGCCGACGCGGCGGTGGAACGTTCGGAGCGGGCCGTGGTCGATGGCGATCCGGTCGCGCTGAAACGCCTTGTCACCAACCTGGTCGATAACGCGCTGAAGTTCGGGTCCAGCGCCCGTGGCCGGGTGTTTTCCGAAGCCGGCATGGCCATTGTCGAGGTGGACGACAATGGGCCTGGCGTGCCCGAGGACGACATCGAGCGCGCGTTCGAGCCGTTCCATCGGCTGGAAGGCTCGCGCAGTCGCGAAACCGGGGGCGCCGGCCTTGGCCTGGCGGTGGTCCGCGCCATCGCCCGCGGCCACGGCGGCGAAGTTGTCCTGCAGAACCGCCCCGAGGGCGGGCTGCGCGCCAGGGTCTCGTTGCCGCTGGCGCTGAAGAGCGGCCGCCGGGCGCCGCCGCTGCGCGCCCCGGACCTCGCCGCCGCGACGACCGGTTAGGCGCGCGTCGGACCGGCGTGGCCGTTCGGCCACACGCGCCGGCATGGTGACGCTCGCTGCGGTCGCTCCGCGACGGACCTGCGCAACATTCTGCGTACTAGCTGGGTTGTTGGGTCGCTACGTCAGACGCGAATTCGGGGTGGTGTCTGGCGGCGGCGCAACCGCAACGCTTTTTCCGCGTTAGCAACCTTGAGAAGCCCGTGCCAGACCCGAAAGATCCCGATCTGCCGCCCGCGACGCCGTCTCCCGAGTATGCGCCGGGCAAGACGCCGGAGGAGTTTCCCTCCGATCCGCCGGCGACCGGAGATCCCGACGATGGCCGGCCACGCGACCTGAGGGGGAAGATCTCGATCGGTGAAGGAGATGAGTAAAGTCATGGATATGAACAAGGACGAGGCCGTGCGGCGCCCCAGCCGGCGCGGCTTTGCGGCGATGGATCCCGAGCGGCGTCGCGAGATCGCCCGCAGGGGCGGCGCGAGCGTGCCGAGCGAGAAGCGCAGTTTCGCTCAGGACAGGGACCTCGCGGCCAACGCCGGACGCAAAGGCGGCGCGGCCTCCCGCGGCGGAGGCCGGCGTCCGTCGCGAGCACCGGCGGTCTGACTTCAGTCTCGGCGTACGCCGATGTCCGGCCGCGCCGCCCGCGCGGTCGGATATTGGCGTCGCCGCGGACTAAGCGGCGAACAGGAAGACGGCGAAGGCCGGCGGCGGCGCGATCCAGCGCTCCAGCAAGCGCCAGCCCGCGCGGCGGGCCATGCCGGTGACGTCCTCGACCGTGAACTTGTACGAATTCTCCGTGTGCAGGCTCTCGCCCGCGGCGAACTCGAAAGCCCGACCGGCGACATGCACGCTCTGGCGCACCCGGCTGACCAGATGCATCTCGATGCGGCTATCGACCGCGTTCCAGACCGCCTTGTGGTCGAAGGCGTCGCGATCGAAGTCTGCGCCGAGGTCGCGATTGATCCGCGCCAGCAGGTTCTTGTTGAAGGCCGCGGTGACGCCCGCGGCGTCGTCGTAGGCGGCTGTCAGCACCGAGGTTTCCTTTACCAGGTCGGCGCCCAGGATGAACAGCCCGCCGTCGCCGATCAGCGCGCGCGCCTCGGCCAATAGCCGCACCCCCTCCTCCGGATCGAAGTTGCCGATCGTGGACCCCGGAAAGAAGCCGACCCGCGGCCGCGCGGCGGCGACGGCCGGCGGCGGCCCGCCGACGGTGAAGTCCCGCGCCAGCGGCTCGACGATCAGTTTGGGATAGTCGCGCCGGATCGCTGCGGCCGCGGCCTCCAACGCCGAGACGCTGATGTCGATCGGCGCGTAGGCGGCAAGCTGCGGGGCGGCGTCGAGGATCAGCCGGGTCTTGGCGCTGGCGCCGCTGCCGTATTCGATCAAAACCGCATCGGGGGGGATGCGCGCGGCGATCTCCGGGGCGATCCGGGTCAGCAGCGCCGTCTCGGTGCGGGTCGGGTAATATTCCGGCAGTTCGGTGATCGTCTCGAACAGCGCCGAGCCCTTGGCGTCGTAGAACCACTTCGGCGGGATCGACTTCGGCGTGCGCGCCAGGCCTTGCCAGACGTCGCGCCGGAACGCCGCGGTCGGATCCTCGGGCTGGGCGCGGGCGCCGACGTCCTCGGCGAGGCGCACGCCGGAGAACATCCAGCGCTGGTGCGGATAGAAGAAGTTGCGGTAGGTGGCGCGCGAATGACCGGCCGGCGTGATCGAGGCGCCGCCGCGCAGGGTCATCTGGCCCATCATGAACTTGCCGTTGTACTCGCCGACCGCGCCTTTGGCCGGGGCGAAGCCGGGGTAGCGGAGGTAGGCGCTGGCGGTCCACTGCCAGGCGGCCTCGTAGAGCTGATCGAACGCCTCCGGCCGGCTGGCGGCCGCGTGTTCCCATTCCGCCTCGGTCGGCAACCGCTTGCCGGCCCAGGTGGCGTAGGCGTCGGCCTCGAAGTAGCTGACGTGTGTCGCCGGCGCATCGAGATCGACCGGCTGCAGGCCGGTCAGACCGAACGCCAGCCAGCCGTCGGCGCCGCGCTGCCAGTAGAGCGGCGCCTCCCAGCCCTCGTCCCGGACCAGCGCCCAGCCGTCGGCCAGCCAGAACTCGGCGCGGGCGTAGCCGCCGTCCTCGATGAAGGCGATCCATTCGCGGTTGGTGACCAGCCGGCTCGCCAGCCGATAGGGCGCCAGCAGCGTCTCGTGGCGCGGCCCCTCGTTGTCGAACGAGAACCGATCGGGCGCGGCGCCGATCGCGACCCGGCCGCCGTCGATATCGACCCACTCGAGCGCGCCGGCGGACTTCGCCTCGAAGCCGGGGCCGTAAGCCGGCTTGATCGCCGATTGGGCGAACAGGTGCAGCACATCCATCAGGATCAGTTCCTGGTGCTGCTGCTCGTGCGCGAGGCCGAGTTCGACCAGGAATGCGGACTCGGCCGACAGCCCGCCGGCCAGCAGCCGCTCCATCGCCGCATCGACATGCGCGCGGTAGGCCAACACCCGCTCCAGCGGCGGGCGGGTGATCAGACCCCGCGCCGGCCTGGGATGCCGCGGCCCGACCGCCTCATAGTAGGAATTGAACAGGAAGCCGAAGTCGGGGTCGAACGCCTCGTAGCCCGGCAGGCTCGGCGCCAGCAGGAAGGTCTCGAAGAACCAGGTGACATGCGCCAGGTGCCACTTGGCGGGACTGGCGTCGGGCATCGACTGGGCTTGGGCGTCCTCCGGCGAGAGTGGTGCGGCGCGAGCGAGCGAGTGCGCCCTGACCGCGCGGTAGCGTTCGCTGAGACACCCGTCAGCTGCGGCGTCCTGCGTGGTGGCGGCGTAGGCCTCGTCGGTCGTCGCCATGGGCGAAATCCTTCCACTCTGCTGGATGTCGGCCGCCCGCGCCCTCCATGGCGCCAAGCCCTCCTGAACATCGCGGTGGCCCCAATGTTCCATCGCGCGGCCAAGAACTGGCAGGAACGTAAGGCAGCGGAGCGCGTTTTCCAGACCTCTGGGCGGCACGGCTTCCGTCGCGGCGTTGCTGCGCCGCAACGTGGGGCTGATTCCACGGGAGAGTGTAGCGTGAACGTGGATCTCGAATGGCGCGATCAGGTGGTCGCCCTCATTCCCGCCCTGCGCGCCTTCGCCTGGTCGATCAGCCGCAACGGCTCCGACGCCGACGACCTCGTCCAGGACACCCTGATCAAGGCCTGGAGCCACCGCGACAAGTTCGAGATCGGCACCAACCTGCGCGCCTGGCTGTTCACCATCCTGCGCAACACCTACTACACCGCTGTCGTTCGCCGCCGGCGCGAAGTGCGCGACGAAGATGACCACTACGCCCGCTCATTGACCTCGGCCCCGACGCAGGAGTGGGGCCTGGCGATCCGAGCGCTGCAGTCGGCGCTCGACCGGCTGCCGGCGGCGCACCGCGAGGCCTTGATCCTGGTCGGCGCGGCGGGGCTCTCCTACGAAGAGGCGGCCGATATCTGCGGCTGCGCGCTCGGCACCATCAAGAGCCGGGTCAACCGCGCCCGCAACCGGCTGCTGAAGGTGATGGAGATCGAACGCGCCGCCGACGCCATCGCCCCGACCCGCGAGGGTGCGCGGATCGGCGCATGACCGCTCATCGCTCGGGCGCGAAGGCCTTGAGGAAGACGTCAACGACGCCGCTGACATGCGCCTCGATCTGTTCGGCCGGGATTTCACCCAGAACCCCCCAGAGCAGACGATGATGATAGTCGGAGAGGATCAGGTCCTTGAGGCATCGCCCGACCATGACCGGATCCCCCCGGCGCAGCTCGCCGGCGTCCATCGCGCTCTCCACGATTTGCGCGAAGCGGGCTTCGCCGCGGCCAGGGCCGGCGTCGAAGAACATCCGGCCCAGCTCCGGAAACCGGCCGGTCTCGCCGATGACGACCCGGTTGAGCGCGATGAGCCTCGGCGAGAGAATGAATCCGAGGAAGTCCGCGCCGAAAGCGACCAGACTGTCGCGGATCGACTGTCCGCCGCCGGGCGCGGGCAGGTGGTCGAAAATCGCCATCGCCGGCCCCTGACAGGTATCGGTGATGAACGCGCTAAACAGCTCTTCCTTGGATCGGAAGTAGTTGTAGAGGGTGCCCTTCGAGCCGCCGACCCGCGCCGCGATCTCCGACATCGAAGTTGCTGCGTAGCCTTGCGCAACGAACACCTCACTCGCCACATCAAGGATGGCGCGACGCTTGGCGTCGCTGCGGGAGTGGTCGGGCGTGGCGGGTTCGGAGGACATCAGAATTTCTCTGACCGTACCGTACGGTTTCTTGCTTGACGATGAAAAAGCCCGGGATCATTATGACCGTACGGTACGGTCAGATCAAGCGGGGAGCGCCGCAAAATGCATCAGACGAGAACGGCAAGCCTCACTCGTGGCGCGCTGGCCGCTGGCGTGGCGGTGCTCGCGCTGCAGGCGGCCGCATGCGCCGATCTGCCGGCGACCAGCGGACCGCCGCCCAAGATCAAGCCGGCCGAGACCTATCAGGACCAGCGCAGCTTCGCCGCGCCCGCCACCGACTGGCCGGCCGACCGGTGGTGGGACGCCTATGGCGACGTCCAGCTGTCCGGCCTGATCGACGAGGCTCTGAAGGGCTCGCCCACCCTCGCCCAGGCCGAGGCGCGGCTGATCTCCGCCAGCGCCAACACCATGGTCTCGCGCTCGGCCACGCTGCCCTCGATCAGCGGAAGCGGCCAGGCGTCGGTGACCGAGTCGAGCCTGATCGAAGGCTTCCCGCCCTTCATCCAGCAGCTGCTGCCGCGCGGCTACATCGACAACGGCCGACTGGCGCTCGACGCCTCCTACGATCTCGACCTGTTCGGCAAGAACCGCGCGGCGCTGAAGGCCGCCGTCTCCGAGGAAGCCGCCACCGCGGCCGACTTGGCTGAGGCGCGGCTCACGCTCTCGACCGCGGTCGCCCAGGGCTACGCCGACCTCGCCCGGCTGGGCGCCGAGCGCGACGCCGCCGCCGAGGCGGTGCGCAACCGGCAGGAGACCAGCCACCTCACCGCCGAGCGGGTGGAGAACGGCCTCGACACCCGCGCCGAGCTGAAGCAGGCGGAGGCCGCCACGCCGGCCTCGCAGGCGGACGTCGAGGCGCTCGACGAGCAGATCCTGCTCACCCGCCACCGCATCGCCGCGCTGCTGGGCGAAGGCCCCGACCGCGGACTGGACATCGCCATGCCCAAGACCGAGGCGGTGAAGGCGTTCGGCCTCCCGGCCGATCTTCGGCTGCACCTGATCGGCCGGCGTCCCGACATCGTCGCCGCGCGGCTGCGCGCTGAGGCGGCGTCCAGGCGCGTCGAGTCAGTCAAGGCTCAGTTCTACCCGGACATCACCCTCAACGCCTACGTCGGCCAGCAGTCGCTGGGCCTCAGCCAGCTGTTCAACCCGGCCGCGGCGATCGGCTCGTTCGGCCCGGCCATCACCCTGCCGATTTTCGAAGGCGGGCGCCTTCGCGGCCAGTACCGCGGCGCCAGAGCCGACTACGCCGCCGCCGTCGACGCCTATGACGCCACCCTGACCCAGGCGCTCCAGGACGTCGCCGACGCCTCCGCCAGCGTCCGGTCGGCCGCCGTCCAGCTCGAACAGCGCCGCGCCGCGCTCCAGGCGGGCGAGCAGGCCTACGCGGTGGCCCGGGAACGCTACCAGGGCGGCCTTTCGCCCTTCGTCTCCGTGCTCACCGCCGAGGACGCGGTGATCGACGAGCGGCGCGCCTACGCCGACGCGCAATCGCGCGCCTTCAGCCTCGACATCACCCTCATCCGCGCCCTCGGCGGCGGCTACGTCGCCGCCTGAACCTCCCCGGACACACCGCCATGGATGCTCGCACGACCACTGCTCCTTCGCCCGGCGCCGCTCCCCCGGCCGGCGCGCCCACTGCCGCGCCGGCCGTCGCCGCGGCGACCGCGCCGCCGCCGCCGGCGCCGCCGTCCCGGCCAAGGTCGAGCCGCCAGCGCCTGTTCCTGATCCTCGGCGCGGTGATCGTCGTCGCGGCGATCGGCTATGGGCTCTACTGGGTGCTGGTCGCCTCGCACCACGCCTCCACCGACGACGCCTATGTGAACGCCGACGTCGCCGATGTGACGCCGCTGGTGAGCGGGCCGATCGTCGCGGCGCCGGCAACGGACACTTTGCCGGTCAAGCGCGGCGACGTGCTGGTGATGATCGACCCCACCGACTTCAAGATCGCCCTCGCGTCGGCGGAAGCCGCGCTTGGCCAGGCCCAGCGCAAGGTGGAGGGTTATTTCGCCAACCGCGACGCCGAGACCGCCGACACCGCGGCCAAGGGCTTCGACATCGACCGGTCCCGCGCGCTGGTCGCCAGCGCCGAGGCTGACGTGGCCAGGGCGCACACGGACCTGACCCGCCGCCAGGCGCTCGCCCACGATGGCGCCGTCTCGGGCGATGAGCTCACCATCGCCGAGAACCGCATGCACGAAACCGAGGCGTCGCTCGCGGCCGCCCGGGCCGCTCTGGCCGAGGCTCAAGCCAACCGCGTTTCAGCAGCCGGCCAGGAGCGCATCGCCAACGCACTGATCGCCGGCGCCGACGTCACCACCAACCCGGAGGTCGCCGCCGCGCAGGCCAGGGTCGACCAGGCCAAGCTCGATCTCGACCGCACCGTGATCCGGGCCCCGGTCGACGGCGTGATCGCCAAGAACATCACGGAGATCGGACAACGCGTCGCCTCCGGCGCCCAGCTGATGACGATCGTGCCGATCCAGGCGGCCTACGTCGACGCCAACTTCAAGGAGGGCCAGCTGCGGGGCATGAGGCTGGGCCAGCAAGCCATCCTGACCAGCGACCTCTACGGCGGCGGCGTGAAGTTCCATGGCCGCATCGTCGGCCTGGCCGGCGGCACCGGCTCGGCGTTCGCGGTGATCCCGGCGCAGAACGCCACCGGCAACTGGATCAAGATTGTGCAGCGCCTGCCGGTCCGCATCGCGCTCGACCCGCAGGAGCTGAAGCAGCACCCGCTCCGCGTGGGCCTTTCGATGAACGTCGACGTCGACACCGCCCAATAGGCCCGGCCGTCACCCTGTCGGAGCGCCCAGCATGGCCGCCACCCACGCCTACGTCGAACCGACCCCGCTGAAAGGCGCCGCCCTGGTGCTGGCCGGCTTCCTGCTGGCGGCCGGCAACTTCATGGTCGTGCTCGACATGACCATCGCCAACGTCTCGGTGCCCAACATCGCCGGCAGCCTGGCGGTCGCGCCCAACCAGGGCACCTGGGTCATCACCTCCTACTCGGTCGCCGAGGCGATCGTGGTGCCACTGACCGGGTGGCTGGCGCAGCGGTTCGGCGCGGTCAGGGTGTTTGTCGCCGGCATGATCGGCTTCGGGATCTGCTCGGCGCTCTGCGGCCTGGCGCCATCGCTGGGCTTTCTGGTGTTGTTCCGGGTCATGCAAGGCGTGTGCGGCGGGCCGATCATGCCCATGTCGCAGGCGCTGATGATGCGGGTGTTCCCGCCGAACCAGCGCGCCCAGGCGATGGCGCTCTGGTCGATGACCGTGGTCGTCGCGCCGATCGCCGGCCCCATCCTTGGCGGCGTGATCTGCGACAACGCCAGCTGGCCATGGGTGTTCTACATCAACGTCCCGGTCGCGGCGGTGTGCGGGTTCTTCGCCTGGCAGATGCTGCGATCGCAGGAGACCGCGACGGAGAGTCGTCGCATCGACTTCGTCGGCCTGGGCCTGCTGATCCTGTTCGTCGGCGCGCTGCAGATCATGCTCGACAAGGGCAAGGAGCTCGACTGGTTCGGCTCGCCGGTGATCGTCAGCCTCGCGGTGGTCGCGGCGATCGCCTTCGCCTGCTTCCTGATCTGGGAGCTCACCGAGGAGCACCCGATCGTCGATCTGCGCGTGTTTCGTCACCGCGGCTTCACCGGGGCGGTGATCACCATCGCCATTACCTATGGGGTGTTCTTCGCCTCGATCCTGCTGGTGCCGCTCTGGCTGCAGACCAACATGGGCTACACCGCCAGCTGGGCCGGCTACACCACCGCGCTGGGCGGGATCATGGCCGTGGTGATGTCGCCCATCGTGCCGCGCCTGATGGGCCGGATCGACGCCCGGGCGCTGGTCAGTTTCGGTGTCGCCAGCCTGGCCGTAATCGCGCTATGGCGTTCGCACTTCGCCAGCAACGCCAGCTATTGGACCATCGCCATCACCTTCCTGGTGCAAGGCGTCTCAATGCCGTTCTTCTTCATCCCGACCACCCAGATCTCGCTGTCGTCGGTGCTGCCGTCAGAGACCGCGTCGGCCGCCGGCCTGCAGAACTTCCTGCGCACGCTCTCGGCGGCGTTCTGCGGCGCGCTCACGACGACGATGTGGGACAATGCGGCCAGTCGCAATCACGCCAACATGGCCGGCGCGCTCAACGATCCGCAGGGGGTTCAAAACACCTTGGGCGGGTTGGGCATGACACCGGACCAGGCGCTCGCCCAGATCGAAGGCCTGACGCAAAACCAGGCGGTGATGCTGGCGACCGACCAGATGTTCCTGATCATGACCGGCGCGTTCGCGTTCGCCGCCTGCGTGGTGTGGCTGGCGCCAAAGCCGAACATCTTCGCCGGGCAGGCCACCGCCGGCGGGCACTGACCCGGTCGCAGCCCGTCAGGGAATCAGCAGCACCCGTCCGACCGCCTGCCGGCTTTCGATGTAGGCGTGGGCCGCGGCGGCTTCCGAGAGCGGGAAGGTGCGGTCGATCACCACCGTCAGCTCGCCTTTGGCCGCCTCGTTGATCAGGCGCTGGATGTTGTTGTAGGCGCGGTCGCGGCCGATCTCGGCGCCCAGGAACACGCCCTGCAGGGTGCGGTTGCCGCCCATCAGGCTGGAGACGTCGACCGTCATCGGCTCGCGCCCCGCCGCGCCCACCATCGACACCCGGCCGCGATAGCCCAGCGACAGGATCGAGCCCTGCAGCGTCGAGCCGCCGACGCTGTCGACCACCAGGTCGACGCCCTTCTTGTCGGTGATCCGCATCACCTCGGTGACAACGTCGTGGGTCTTGTAATTGATGCCGATATCGAGCCCGAGCGGCCTCAGCTTTTCCAGGCGCTCGTCGCTCGAGGCGGTGGCCAGCACCCGGGCGCCGGCGCGCTTGGCAAGCTGGATCGCCGCGGTGCCCACGCCGCTGGCGCCGGCCTGCACCAGCACGGTCTCGCCGGCTTTCAGGTGACCGAATTCGAACAGGCAGTCGTCCGCGGTGCCGAACGCCACCGGCATCACCGACGCCAGCTTCACGTCGAAGCCGTCCGGCACGACCCAGGCGCTGCGCGCCGGCACCGCGCGCAGCTCGGCGTGGGAGCCGTAGGCGCCGCTGGTGGCGACCTTCTGGCCGACCTTGAGGTTGGTCACGTCTTCGCCGACCTGGACGATCTCGCCGCCGGCCTGGTAGCCGACGATGTGCGGATGGGTCATCAGCGCGCCGCGCCCGCGGTTCAGCGTGTCACCGCCTTCGATGCTGACCGCCTCGACCCGGATCACGATGCCTTTCGGATGGCAGACCGGATCGGGGGCGTCCTCGTACTTCAGCACGCTCGGGTCGCCGTTTTCGTAGTAGACCGCCGCCTTCATGGTCGTTCCTCCTCGAGCCTGATGGGCTCACGTTGAGCCCTGAATCAGGCTCGACCCTTTGACGTGAGAGCGCGATGGGACCTTGCCCATCGCGTGGGCCTCGAACCGGCCTTCTCAAACGTGCGTTTGAGTGTCATGCAGGCGCGCCGCACGCAACCGCTGAAATCTGAAAGCGCCTCCCGATGGATCTCGCCAAACCGCGCATGGACTTCGGCCTTTCCACCAACAACCTGGGGCCGATGCTGGCGTTCTGGCAGGGCAAAGTCGGCCTGCCGTTCGACCAACTGCTGCGGATCCGCCGCGGCCAGGATCAGCACCGGCATGACGCGCTGGGCTCGGTGATCAAGATCAACCATCTGGCCGAGTCGCTGCCGCCGGGGCCGCCGACGGGCTACCGCGAGCTCTACCTCGCCCGTGAGGGACTGACCGAGCCGCAGCCGATGGTCGATCCCGACGGCAACAAGGTCACCCTCGTGCCGCCTGGCTGGCGCGGCGTTGGCCAGATCGGCGTGCGGCTGGCTGTGCGCAGCCTGGCAGCGCACCGTCGCTTCTACACCGAAGCCTTGGGGCTGACGGAATGCCCCTGGGAAGGCGGCGCGGCGTTCCGCGCGGCCGAGAGCCTACTGATCGTCGAGGAGTCGGAGGATGCGCCGATCCCGGGCGTGCGGACGGGCGGCAAGGGATGGGGCTACATCACCTTCCAGATCTTCAAGGTCGACCAGGAGCACGCGTACGTCCTGGCCCACGGCGGCGGCGAGGCGCTGGCGCCGCTGACGCTCGGCGAGACCGCCCGCATCTCGATGGTCACCGACCCCGACGGCAACCGGATCGAGCTGTCCCAGCGCGCCTCTATCGTCGGCAGCCTCGAGCCGCAGCCTTAGCCGGCGGCGGCCGAGATCTCGGCCGCTCCCGCGGCATCGGCATTGGGCTCGGCAGGCTCCAGCACCGCGTTGAGCGCCGCCATCAGCCCAGCGACGGTGACCGGCTTGGCGACGTGGCCATCGGCCCCTGCCCGCTCGCCGGCGAGGCGATGTTCTGCCAGCGCATTGGCGCTCAGCATCAGGATCGGCGTGCGCGGACGGCCGGTTTTGGCCTCCTCGTGGCGGATCATGCGCGTGGCCTCGAGGCCGTCCATCACCGGCATCTGCATGTCCATCAGCACCGCGTCGAAGGCGCCGGCGCGCAGCGCCTCGACCGCCTTCAGCCCGTCATCGACGATCAGGCTGTCGATGCCGAACTGATCGAGCATCATCTTCACCACCAGCTGGTTGGTGGCGTGGTCGTCCGCCACCAGCACGCGCACGGTGCGGTCGCCGCCGGAAACGGCCTCATCCAAGTCAACGGTCTCCACGGGTGCGCCGGTTTCGGCGAACGGCGCCTCGAACCAGAAGCGCGAGCCGTGGCCCGGAACACTGTCGCAGTCGACCAGGCCGTCCATCAGCGCGGCCAGCTGCCGCGAGATGGCCAAGCCCAGGCCGCTGCCGCCGAAGCGCCGGGTGATGGAGCCGTCAGCCTGCTGGAACCGCGCGAACAGGCGCGCCTTCACCTCAGGGCCGAAGCCGACGCCGGTGTCGACGACGCTGAAGCGCAGGCGGCCGGGACTCGGCATCTCGCCGCGAACGGTGACAGCGCCCTTGGCGGTGAACTTGACGGCGTTGCTGGTGAAGTTGGTCAGGATCTGGCGCACCCGCACCGTGTCGCCGACGAACCAGCGTTCCAGCGCCGGGTCGATCTCGGTGTTGAGCGCCAGCCCCTTTTCGTCGGCCCTGAGCCGGCAGAGGGCGGCGACGGCGCGGACCAGGTCGGCGGCATGGAACGGCGTGTCCTCAATGGTCAGCTGGCCGGCCTCGACGCGAGCGAGATCGAGCACGTCGGACAGCAGCCGCTCGAGCGACTGGCCGGACGAGCGGATGATCTCGGCCATCTTGCGCTCGCGCTCGCCGAGCCCGGCCTGGGCCAGCATGTCGGCCACCGCGACGACGCCGTTCAGCGGCGTGCGGATTTCGTGGCTCATGTTGGCGAGGAATTCGGTCTTGGAGAGGCTGGCCGCCTCGGCCTTCTGCTGCGCCAGCCGCATCCGCTCCGCGACGCGCCGCTGCCAGATCAGGGCGGCGATGAAGCCGGCCACCAGCAGGCAGGCCATGAGGCCGATCCAGCGCTGGCTGCGCACCACCTTGTCCTGCAGCTCGGCCTGATGGCGCACGGCCTGCAGCTGTCGGTCGAGTTCGGCGGTCAGCTGGGTGACGCCGAGGCTGGAACGCTCGGCCTGCACCTGCGCGCGCTGCAGCGTCACTTGGCGCAGTAAGGCGAACGCTGGCCCCGGCTGGCCCTGGGCGGCGAGCAGTTCGGACCTCAGTTCCGGCTCGCGGGCGAAGGCGCTGGCTGAGAACTGGTTCAACCTCCGCAGCTTTTGCAGACTGTCGAGGTCGCCCTGAGCGGCCACGGTCTGGCCGAGCCGGGCTTCGGCGACGCCGCGCATGGACAGCAGGCGCGGCGCAAGGAACTCCGCCCCGGTCAGGTTGGCGTCGAGGCCGCCCAGGCAGCCCATGACGTCCTTCGGCGTGTCGAAGCTCTCGGCCACCATGCCGCACAGGTATTTGTCCCACGCCCCCAGGTGAGGCAGGTCGGACCGCAGCACCAGCCGGTGGTGGGCGGCGGCCACGTCCCGCGCGAGGTCGGCCTGGCCGAGCTGCGTCGCCAGATAGGCCATGTTGTAGACGTCGTCGAAGTCCGGGCTCGGGTAGGCCTTGTTGGCCCAGACGAAGTCGGCCTTCTGGAACGCGTCGGCGCTGCCCTCGAGGTCGTTGAGCTGGATCAGCGCGACACCGCGCGAACCCCACACTTCCGATTCCGCGATCGGCGCGTCCAGGTCGCCGAGCTGGATCTTGTCCTCGGCCTCGAACAGCAGCTTGAGCGCCGCGCCGGAATCGCGCTCGGCATTGAGGATCTGGGCCTCGACGTTCATCGCGTGCACCCGGGCGAACCAGTCGCGATCGGTGGCGGCGACGCCGAAGATTTCGGCCCTCACCGAGGTGTCGCCGCCGTCGTAGCGGCTCTTCAGCGCATCGACATGGGCGACGTCGACATAGCGCTGGTCGCCGGCGGCCTTGGCCTTGGCGGCGAGCAGGCCGTTCCAGTGATTGAACTGATCGAACTCGGACTGGTTGAGATAGATGGTCGCGACATAGTGCAGGCGACGCAGCGCCTCGCGCCCCTTCGCCTGATCGGCCGCATCGCCGAAACGGCGCAGCTCGGCGAAGCTGGTCGCGGCGGCGCGATGCTCGATTTCGGCGGCCAGCCGCCTGGCGCTGCTGTCGGCTGGCGCAGCAGCCATCGCAAGCACGGGGACAAAGCCAACGGCGAGCGCCAGCGCAATCGCTGTAACAGCCCGACAACTCAAGGTTAGCGCCCTCCGAACCCAAGCGGAGGCGTAGCATTCAATCCTTGAGCAAGGACTTAACGAGCTTGGCGTGCGACTATTGCGCGGCGATGCGAGCAACGTCCGCGGGCCATTCCGCTGGATGCGTGCCCAATTTCACAACCGGACGTTTCCATCGCGCCGGAGTCGCGCTTAGACGGACCGCGGGTCGCAAGTGGCTCATCGCCCCATACCCGCCATTGCTGGTGGTCAGGAAGCCGCGAACCTCATCGTCCTCGAGCTTCTGCGCCCCGTTCACGCGCGCCTCGTCGGCGATGCCCAGGCCGCGCACCCACATGCCGGTCTGACAGAGCGAGACCCGCACCAGATAGCTGCCGCCGTAGAGCGCGCGGCGCTGCAGGGCGATCAGGCTGCCGAAGGCGGCGAGGAAGCCGGTGGTGTAGTCGGTGACCGCGCCGGGCTGTAGCTTCGGCCCCTCCGCGCCGCCGTGGACATGCGCCATGCCGGTGACGGTCTGCGCCAGCTGCTCCCAGCCCGCCCGGCCGCGCCAGGGTCCCTCGTGCCCGTAGCAGTTGATCGAGGTGTAGACGATACCCGGACGCAGCGCGGCGACCTGGGTCGGGCCAACGCCCATCCGCTCCATCGCTCCGGTGCGGTAGCCCTGCGAGAACACGTCGGCGCCGCGCAGCAGCTCGGTCAGCCGCTCGCGCCCGCCCGCTTCGTCCAGATCGAGCCAGGCAGAAAGCTTGCCGTGGTTGGTGTCGGGCAGGAAGCCGACCGAGGCCGGCAGCTTTGGCGAAGCGAGATAGAGCACGTCCGCGCCGTACTGGGCCAGCGTCCGGGCGCAGGTCGGGCCGGCCAGCACACGGGTCATGTCGAGCACGCGTACGCCGGCGAGCGGCATGTCGCCGCCTTCCGGCATCGGCTCGGGCGGGCTGTCGCCGATCTTGATCACTTCGACCGGCGGATGCGACGCAAGCTGACGGCCCTGCTCGCTGGCGTCCCACTCCTCGGGGGTGCGGACCATGCCGGCGCAGCCGCGCTCGGCGGCGACCGCGTCCTCGATCTCCAGCGCGGTTCTGGCGCGGCACGCCGCCTTCACCTCATCGACGTCGGCCGAACAACCAAGGGCGCGGAGGATCCGCTCCGTGCCCGGTGGAAAGCTGGGGTGCAGCAGCACGTGGCGCCCGTCCTTGGTCGGATGGAACCCCATCACCGGGCTGCGCAACACGGCCGGATCGCGCAGCGGCGGGGCCTGAGCTGGATCCTCGATGTGCACGAAAGTGTAGCTGGTGAGCGAGGCGGCGGCTTCGCGGGTGCTGACCTCGACCCGTTGGCTCTCGCCGGTGCGCAGCCGCCAGAGGTCGGCGGCGACGGTCCCACCGGCGGCAAGCGCCGCGCTGACCGCCTCATCGGCGGCGAAGCGGGTGGCGAGCGCCGTCGGGCCCTCGTCGAAGGTCGCGAAATCGGGCCGCTCGCGCCCGTAGAGCCGCATCAGTTGCTCGAACGCCGTTTGCGTCAGCGACATCTGATCCTCCGCTTGGCGCCTCGGTTGCCGCGATGATCGCGCGAGGCGGCGGCGATGGCTACTGCGGATGTGGGCCGCACCACCCGGGCAGGTAGCCCGCCGCCTCGGACCTCGCCAGCGACATCGCCTTCTCCAGCGCCGCTGAGAACCGGTCCTTGATCTGCTTGGCCTTGACCCGGCTGCGCAGGAAATCGGCCCAAAGGAACTCGCTGAACGGCGTGGTGTCCTTGGCGAAGCCGCCGGCGCGACGAAGCTCGCCCGCGAGGCTGCGGTAGGGATCGTCCGCCAGGCCGGAGATCTTCGTCGGAATGTCGTCGAAGCCGCGGCGGCGACCCTCGGCGTCATACGGATGGCACCAGGCGCGATTGTCGAGATAGGTCCAGAACGAACCCTTCCCGAGCCCGCTGAGGTCCACCATCACCGTCACCAGCACCTCGGTCTGCTTGGCCTGATGCAGCGCCAGGGCGAGGTGATGGTGGTCGACCACATAATGCCGCTCCCTTGGTCCCAACACGGTCGGGATCATGTGGCTGCCGAGGAACTTGCCCGCGCCCTTGTCGGACCGCTCGGCCCACTCGCGCTGTTTCTCAGCTACCTCGCGCAAGCCGACGGTCATCTGGGTGGGTCGAAGCTCGTCGATCTTGACGGTCTTCAGGATGGGTTCGCGGGTGGTCATCGTTTCGCGCTCTTCGAATGTCCGCAGTCGGCGCTTCACGATGGCGTCGTTCGGCGTCACAGTCACGCCCAATGGATGCCGCCCTCGCCAGAGTCGGACTCAACCTGGGTTGCGCCCTCGTCGCCGGGGCGCTGATCGGCGCGGAGCGCAGCTACAACGGGCGCGCGGCCGGGTTTCGCACGAACATCCTCGTCGCCCTGGCCGCCGCCGGCGCGGTGACGATGGCGATGCAGCCTCAGTTCGCGGGCGTCTCGCGGGCCTTGGGCTTCGCCTACGCCGACCCGATCCCCCAGATCGCCCAAGGCGTCATGACCGGCGTCGGCTTCCTGGGCGGCGGCGTCATATTCAAGGAGGGCGTCAGCGTACAGGGCCTGACGACGGCCGCCTGTATCTGGGCGGTGGCCGCGGTCGGCCTGCTGTTCGGGGTCAGCATGTACGGCGCGGGGGCGCTGCTGACCCTCATGATCCTGGTGACGCTGATCGGATTGCGGGTGGTGGAAAGCAGCCTGCCGCGCAAGGTCTATGCGCTGGCGACGTTCGTGTTCGAACGCGACAGTGCGCCGGATGAGACGGCGCTGGAGATGATCTTGGGTCCGCACAAGGTCAAGCTCTACGACGTCAGCTACGCCACACGCGATCACGGCAAGCTGTTCGAGCTCAGCGCCAACCTCGTCACCACCGATGAGTCGAGCTTGCGGCGCCTGGCGGAGCGGCTCAAGGAGACCGGCGGCCTGGTCGAGTTCAGCCTGGCCAAGCTCAGCCGCTAGGGAACCGAAGCTTGATCCGCCGCCTCGCGCCCGCCCTTGGCCTCGTCTTGCTGACGGTCGCCGGATGCAGCCGAGCCGAAACGCCCAAGGCGCCCGAGCAGGCGCCGAGCGCCGATCAAGCCTGGGTCGAACTCACCGATCGCGGCGCCGAAGCGCGCCTGATCACCGCCACCGCCGTCTGCCCCGCCGCCACGATCGATGGCAAGACCATCCCGATGACCCCGCGCGCGGGCCCCAGCGCGGACTTCCCGCTGACGGTCTGCGAGCTCTTGCTGCCGAAGGCGGCGCGCCAGGCGTCGGTCCGCGGCGCCACCCTGCCGATCCCGGTCGAGACGCCAATGCGGATCGTGATCTTCGGCGACACCGGCTGCCGCCTGAAGGGCGACGACATCCAGAACTGCGACAATCCGAAGGACTGGCCGTTCGCGGTCGTCGCGCGGCTGGCGGCGTCTCATCACCCCGATTTGGTGGTCCACGTCGGCGACTACTATTACCGCGAAAGCCCCTGCCCCGCCGGCCGCGCTGGATGCGCGGGCAGCCCCTGGGGCGACAACTGGAACAGCTGGAACGCCGACTTCTTCCAGCCGGCCGAACCGCTGCTGCGGGCCGCGCCCTGGATCATGGTGCGCGGCAACCACGAGGACTGTTCGCGCGGCGGACCCGGGTGGTTCATGCTGCTCGACGGCGCCGCGGCGCCCCGCGCCTGTCCCGCCGAGAGCGCGCCGATGGTGATCGATGTCGGCGGCCTGGCGTTCTACGTTCTCGACAGCTCGGGGACCGAGGATCGCCACGCGCCGCCCGCGGCGGTGTCCGCCTTTTCGGCCCAGCTCGATGCGCTCAAGACCACACCGCCGACCACGCCAGCCTGGATCGTCACCCACCGGCCGATCTGGGGCATGGTCCCGGTCGCCAATGGCGGCCCGCTCGGCCCGATCGAGCTGCCGATCAACGCCACCGAGCAGGCGGCCGCGAAAGGCCGCGACCTCAAGGGCGTGGCCATGGTGGTCTCAGGCCACATCCACCACTTCGCCAGCTTCTCGTTCGCGGGCGAGCGGCCGCCGCAACTGATCGTCGGCACTGGCGGCGACGTGGGCGAACCCGGCGACACGCCCAAGTTCCTGAGCGACAGCGTGGACCTCGACGGGATGAGCGCCCGGCGGTTCGGCTTCGACCGCTACGGCTTTCTGGTGCTGGAGAAGGCTGGCGACGACTGGGCCGGCGCCTTCTACGACGTGCGCGACACGGCCATCGCCACCTGCAAGCTGGTCGGCCGCGCGCTGACCTGCCATGCCGCCAAGTAGGCGATGAGCACGGGAGTGATCCTCGAGATCGGCCCGCGTCCCTACGTGGCCGAGGCCTATCCGGACGACTCGCTGTTCTTCGCCACCGACCCCGCCGCCGCGTCACCGGACGGCGTGCGCAGCCTGGCGTCGCTGGGTGCGCTCTGGCTCGCGCTTGGCCGCGGCGACGTCGAGCTGATCGTCTGCCACCCCAACTTCTCGCGACCCTGGGGCCTGCGGGCGCTCAACCGGGCGATTGTCTCGTCGCGATTCCTCCGGGGACAATCGCCGCTGGTGCGCGCGTTCGGACCGGAACTGCTGCGCTGGCGGGGCCGCGCGCCGATCGTGGTGATCGACCACGAAGACCTGCCGGTGATCAACCGGGACAACCTGTTCCTGCTGGATCGCTGCGCGCTGTGGTTCAAGCGCGAGCTGCCCGTCGACCACTGGCGCGTTTTCCTGAAGACCGCCCACGCGAACCTGCCGACGCCGCGATTCAGGACCGGCGAGCGGCAGCGGGCCTGGGTCGAGAAGTTGCGGCCGATCTCGATCGGCCTGCCGCTGCACGTCGAAGGTCTCCCGCCACCACCGCAGCCGAAGACCGCCGACGTGTTCTTCCTGGCGCGCGTCGCCGACTCCTCGACCGTCAGGGCGCGCGGCCTCGCCGAGCTCAGGGCGCTGGCTGTCCAGGGAGTCGTCCTCGACATACCCGATGGCCCGCTGCCCCGGCCCGAGTTCTACCGGCGCTGCGCCGCCGCCCACCTGGTCTGGTCGCCCGAGGGCCTGGGCTGGGACTGCTTCCGCCACTACGAGGCGCTGGCGTGCGGGTCCGTCCCAATGATCAACCAACCCCAGATCGATCGCCACGCGCCGCTGATCGGCGGCGAGCACGCGCTCTACTACGACCCCGAGGGCGGCGGCCTGACGCGCGCGGTGCTGGCGGCGCTGCGCGACAAACCGGCGCTCGACCGGATCGCTGAAGCCGGCCGCGCGCACGTCATGGCGCACCACACGCCGGCGGCGCTGGCGCGCTATATGGTCGAGACGGCGCGCGCGCTGGGTTGAGCGCTTGCGTTCGCACCCGACCATCCAACACCCGGACATAGCCGGGCGTAAGTCCCGGCTATCCATGCACACGGTGCGAGCCATGGACGCGCCTGGCGCGGCCACTCATTGGCCAGCGTTCTTGGATCGCCGGGACTTACGTGTTCAGACCGGAGAGATGGCTGACAGGTGTTCGGGGACATCGCTGACACATCATTGGATGGATTGAGCTGCCTTTAGGGAGCGATCCATGCCTTGGGTGAGAGGTCGGCGATGGACGAGCGGCGCGAGTTTGTGCGGTTGGCGCTGTTGGAGGGTGTGAACCGTCGGGAGCTGTGCCGGCGGTTCGGGATCAGCGCGGAGGCTGGCTACAAGTGGCTGAGACGCTGGCAGGCCGGTG